>JADMKH010000034.1 GCA_018780025.1 Thiobacillus sp. | reverse complement strand
CGCTGCCTACCCCACGCTCAAGCCAGTTGAATGGAGCGCGGTGTCATACTGGAGAGAAGATGCGGTCAGCGAAGCCTGGGGGGCTTTCCTGCAAAGCTGTTCAACGCTGATCAAGCGTACAGCCTGGCAGGGCGTCTGTTCCGAAGCGGTGGCCATGACGGCACCCGACGATGCGGCTGTTCGTGCCTTTTTCGAACAGCGTTTCCAGCCCTATCAATCCACGCAGGAAGACGGCAGTGTCGAAGGCATGGTTACCGGGTATTACGAGCCGCTATTAAAAGGCGACCGCGTACGCACCGCGCGCGCACGCTTCCCTTTGCTTGCGACTCCGGACGATCTCATCACGGTGGATCTGACGAACATCTATCCCGAACTCAAAAACCTGCGCCTGCGCGGCAAGCTGGTGGGCAACAAGGTCGTGCCCTACCCCACGCGCAAGGACATCGAAGCGGCCAATGGCAATTTCAACGGCAAACCCATCGCTTGGGCCAACGACCCGGTGGATTTGTTTTTCCTGCAGATCCAGGGGTCAGGCCGAATCGAACTGCCCGACGGCACCCACATGCGCGTCGGCTATGCGGACCATAACGGTCACCCCTACCAGTCGATAGGCAAGTTGCTGGTTGAGCGCGGCGAACTCAAACTGGAACAGGCCTCGATGCAGGGCATCAAGAACTGGGGTGCAAAAAACTCCGACAAGCTGCCCGATTTGCTAGCCAGCAACCCGAGCTATGTGTTTTTCCGCGAGTTGCCCAATGGCCTCCCCGGCCCGCTGGGCGCGCTCGGCGTACCGCTGACGGGCGAACGCTCGATTGCGGTCGACCCGCGTTTCCTGCCGCTGGGTGCGCCCGTGTTCCTCGCCACCACACAACCCAACTCGCCGCAGCCCTTGAATAAGCTGGTGATGGCACAGGATACCGGCGGCGCCATCCGCGGCGGCGTACGCGCCGACTACTTCTGGGGATTTGGCAATGCAGCGGGCGAACTGGCTGGCCGCATGAAACAGCGCGGCCGCATGTGGGTGCTGCTGCCGAAAGACTATCCGCTCATCAGCGTCCGCCGCTGAACCGCCGCGCGACCTGATCGCTTGACCTTGCCGCAATGGTAAGGTTTACGTTCTATCCGTCTGAACTTTTCTGGAGCGCTAGATGAACGCACCCAACGCCTGCACCCTCGCTGTCGGCATAGACGGCATGACCTGCGCCAGCTGCGCCACCCGCGTGGAAAAAGTATTGAAACAGTTACCGGGTGTGACCGACGCCACGGTGAACCTGGCGACCGAAACCGCAACGATTTCGGGTGCGACGGATGCTGCCGCAGTGCAACGCGCCATCGAAAAAGCCGGTTTCAGCGTGCCCACCGAATCCTTCACCCTCGGCATCACCGGCATGACTTGCGCCAGCTGTTCGGCACGGGTGGAAAAAGCATTCGACAAAACGCCGGGCGTGCTCGAAGCCAGCGTGAACCTGGCGACCGAGCAGGCCACCCTCAAGGTCGCCAGGGGCACGGCATTGCCCACGCTGATTGCCGCAGTGGAACGCGCCGGCTATGGCGCGACAGTGCCGCAAGCCACAGGCGTGGCGCCCGCAGCTCCCACGCGCATCCTTCCCGACTGGTGGCCGGTGGCGCTGGCCATGCTGCTATCGCTGCCGCTAACGGTGCCCATGTTCAGCACCCTGTTCAGCGCGCACTGGATGTTGCCGGGCTGGCTGCAAATGGCCCTGGCCACGCCGGTGCAGTTCTGGCTCGGCGCGCGCTTCTATCGCGCCGGCTGGAAAGCCTTGCGCGCCGGCAGCGGCAACATGGACCTGCTGGTGGCGGTGGGCACCAGCGCGGCTTATGGCTTGAGCGTGTACCTGCTGCTCGCGCGCGCGGAAGCCATGCCACACCTTTACTTTGAAGCTTCGGCCGTGGTGATCAGTCTGGTGCTGCTCGGCAAATGGCTGGAAGCCCGCGCCAAGCGCCAGACCACCGAGGCCATCCGCGCCCTGCAGGCCCTGCGCCCGCTCACCGCCCGCGTGCGGGCGGATGGCGTCGACCGCGATGTGCCGATCGAATCGATCAAACTGAATGATCTCGTGGTGATCCGCCCCGGCGAGCGCGTACCGATCGATGGCGAAATCATCGAGGGCCACAGCCAGATCGATGAATCCCTGATTACCGGCGAATCGCTGCCGGTCGACAGGCACGTCGGCGACAAGGTCACCGGCGGCGCGATCAACGCGCACGGCCTGCTGCTCGCACGCACCACCGCAGTGGGCAGCGAGACCACGCTGGCGCGCATCATCCGGCTGGTGGAAAACGCGCAGGCTGCCAAGGCGCCGATCCAGCGGTTGGTGGACAAGGTGAGTGCGGTGTTCGTGCCGGTAGTGATGGTCATTGCGCTGGTGACTTTCATCGGCTGGTGGGCAGCCAGCGGCAATGCCGAACAGGCCATACTCAATGCAGTGGCGGTGCTGGTGATCGCCTGCCCCTGTGCGCTGGGCCTCGCCACCCCCACCGCAATCATGGCGGGTACCGGCGTCGCCGCGCGCCACGGCATTTTGATCAAGGACGCCGAAGCGCTGGAACTCGCGCACAAGGTCGGCACCGTGGTGTTCGACAAAACCGGAACGCTCACCGATGGCACCCCGCACGTCACCGCCACCCTGGCCGCCGAGGGCAGTACCCAACACGAGGTGCTGGCGCTGGCCGCTGCCCTGCAAACCGGGAGTGCGCACCCGCTCGCCCACGCCGTGCTGGCCGAAGCGCAACACGCCGCATTGACGCCCCCACCCGCCTCCGCGCAACAGGCCCTGCCGGGGCGCGGCATCTCGGGTGAAATCGAAGGTGAAACCTACTGGCTCGGCAACCGCCGCCTGATGCAGGACAACGCTGTCGCGACGACCGCACTGGAAGCCGCGGCAGACAAGCTGGAAGCCGAAGGCCGCACTGTTTCGTGGCTCGCGCGCGCCAGCGACCGCCGCGCCATCGGGCTGCTGGCATTTGGCGATGCCGTCAAACCCAGCGCGGCCGCAGGCATTGCCAGGCTCAAGGCGCTGGGCATTGCCACCGTGATGCTCACCGGCGACAACCGTGGCGCCGCCGGGGTGGCGGCGGCCGCGCTGGGCATCGACAGCGTGATGGCCGAAGTGTTGCCCGCCGACAAGGCCGAACAGGTGGGCCAGCTCAAGAAAAACGGCCAGACGGTGGCGATGGTGGGCGACGGCATCAACGACGCCCCCGCGCTCGCCGCCGCCGATGTCGGTATCGCCATGAGCAGCGGCAGCGACGTCGCCATGCACACCGCCGGCATCACCCTGATGCGCGGCGACCCGGCCCTGGTGGCCGACGCCATCGACATTTCCAAACGCACCTACGCCAAGATCCGGCAGAACCTGTTCTGGGCGTTCATTTACAACGTGGTGGGGATACCGCTCGCGGCGGCGGGCCTGCTCAACCCGGTGATCGCCGGCGCGGCGATGGCGTTCTCCAGCGTGAGCGTGGTGAGCAATGCGCTGCTGCTGCGGCGCTGGCGGCCGGCGCAAGGTGAAAAATGAGCATCGGCCTGGTCGCGCTGGCCGCAGCTTCTCGATGCCGACAAATCAAGGTTGGCGAGGCCGGCCTTCCCAGTCGAATTCCACCGGGATCAACACCCGCACCCGCACCGGCCGCCCATTTTTTTCAGCGGGCACAAAGCGGGCTGCGCGAAACGCCCTGACCGCCGCTTCATCGAACACCCCCGGCGGATCGGCGCTCACCACGTCGATATCGCTGACCCGTCCATCGGCCTCGATCTTTACCTGCAAGCGTACCTTGCCTGAAATCCGCTGGCGGTCGGCCTCGGTCGGGTAGTCCGGCTGAACCTCGCGCAATGCCCGCGGCAGCACATCAACGTCCCGCGCGCCGTAGTAGGTCAGATCAACCAAACTGGTGATCGCCACCGCCGGGGCAGGACTCGACGCGGACAACGGCCCCGGGGAAACAGTCGATGGCTGGACCAGCGCGTCCGGCTGCGTGGTTTCCGGCTGAGGAATTATTCTGGGTACAGGCTGGGCTTCGGCCAAGGCGCTGGGTGCCAGCACAGTGGGTTGACCGATCCGTTCATTGGGCGCCTGCGGGTCAGTAGCCGACGTGCTTGCCGAAACCAGACGCGCCTCGATGATCGGCCCGCCGGAACCCGTCGCGCCTGGCGGCGCCACCTGCACCAGTGCAATCACTGCGGCATGCAGGCCCAGCGAAATCCACACGGCCGCCAATGCCCGTCGCGCGCGGGGCGGAATGCCCGGTTCCTCGAAAGAAGCGTTCACCGGCATGGATAGACAGCAGGACATTCGCCCTCTGCGGCCAACTCGACCGTATCGGGGTACTTTTTGACTGCACAGGAAACCCGGGACGCTGAACTAAAATAAGCGACACAAGCACATCCGGAGAAAACCATGAAAAGACTCATCATTGCGGGCGCCATCTTAGCATCGGCGTGGACGCAGACCGCCATTGCCACGGGTGTCGAACTGACCAAGACCGTGATCAAGGCGGCCGACGGTTCCGAGGTGCCGGTTGAAATTGCGACCCCCGCAGGCAAAGGCCCGTTCCCGCCGGTGCTGTTCATCCACGCCAAGCGCGGTTACGAAGGCGACGAACGCGCCCACGTGCGCGAACTCGCCGCCCAGGGTTTTCTCGTCGTCGCCCCCGATTGGCAGAGCGGCCGCTTCATCGAGCGCTGGCCCTCGGCGCACAATCCCGAAACCGAAATGGACGTTGAAGCCGGACTCGATTATTTGAAGTCGGTGCCCAACGCCTGCAAACAACAAGTCGGCATCGTCGGCCTGTCGCGCGGCCCGTATTACGCCATCCGCCTCGCCGCCAAGCGCGGCCCCGACATCGCCGCCATCGTCAGCTACTACGGCCACATGCAGAACCCCAACGCGCCGGAG
Source organism: Thiobacillus sp. (assembly GCA_018780025.1). Classification (GTDB taxonomy): domain Bacteria; phylum Pseudomonadota; class Gammaproteobacteria; order Burkholderiales; family Thiobacillaceae; genus Thiobacillus. The sequence goes on along the minus strand of JADMKH010000034.1, from coordinate 1,153 downwards.
CCGGATCAACTGTTCCGCATTGCGCCCGAGATCATGCAAATCACCACCCCGGTGCTCTACCTGATTGGCGACGCCGATTACGAACTGCGCCGGATGAACGGCGGCCGCGCGTTTTATGCGCTGTGGGAACGCGGCGTGCCGGTGGAGTGGCAGGAATATCCGATGGCGCGACGCGCGTTCGACTTCCGTCCCGACCAGACGCCGGAAGAGAAGACCGCCACGCGTCATGCGCGCGAACGGGCCAAGAACTGGTTGATCAAGTGGATGAAGCTGACGCCCGAGATGCGGTGCAAGTGAGAGCGTGACAGCCAGGTCGCCCAGCGGCAAGGCATTCGCTCCGCTTTTGCTGGTTTGTTTATCAATAAATCAGTGTTTTCTTATCCGCAGCGATAAACGACACTTTCTGAAAACTCAGACTATGATTTGTTGAGTGTGCTCCGTGCATGCTGATCCTGACTCATTCCGACAATTTAAGGAGGGGGCACCAAATGGACAACACGTGTACATCCACCCACGCCACGCGCATTTCCTTATCAGCCTTTATTGGGGCGATGGCGCTTTCGGTCTTTCCGCTGGAAAGCCTTGCCGCCCCGAAAAAATCCGCGGTGGCTGCGCCGCTGGAACTGGAACAGCCCGCCTCGGCTCAACCCTGGACCCGCTACAGCGGCTGGCCCGCCACCGACTGGAAAGACTACAACACGCTGGGCAATATGGCGTCGCCCGCTTATGCCGCGCCGCCCAAGCTGGAGGGGCCGATTACCGGCGACCCCAAGAACGGCGAGAAGCTGGCTTTCGACCGCTCGCGCGGCGGCAGTTGCGTGGCCTGTCATGTCATGGGAAAAACCACGCCCGCACTGCCCGGCAACGTCGGCCCCGACCTGTCCACCATCGGCTCCTGGCAACGCACGGATGAATGGCTGTTCAACTATGTCTACGATCCGCGCAGCGTCAACCCGAATTCGATGATGCCGCCCTGGGGCACCCACAAGCTCTTCAACACCCAGGAAATTTTCGACATTGTCGCTTTCCTGAAAACGCTCAAGGAACCGCATACCTTCAAGGACGCGCTGGAAGACCCCGCCACCCGATCCGTGCCAACCGAGACCCGCGACAATCTTGATCCGTTTGTGAATGACGGAATGGCAGCAGTCGA
>JADMKH010000272.1:3538-6089 GCA_018780025.1 Thiobacillus sp. | reverse complement strand
ATCTGGTCGGGGTGCGACAGGCCTTCGCGGGCTTCGCGGATGGTCAGGGTTTTCAAGGAGCGCTCCGGGGGCAAAACGTGACACAATTATAGCCAACGTGACACATCTATCGCCAGATTTTTACCCGTATGCCGCCTGATTCCGCCCTCGATCTGCTCAACCGCGTCTTCGGCTACCCCGCGTTTCGCGGCGAGCAGGCGGCCATCGTCGACACCCTGGTCGCGGGCAACGACGCGCTGGTGCTGATGCCGACCGGCGGCGGAAAATCGCTGTGCTTCCAGATTCCGGCCTTGCTGCGCGAAGGCTGCGCGGTCGTCGTTTCGCCGCTGATCGCGCTGATGCAGGACCAGGTCGCGGCCTTGAAAGAGTTGGGCATTGCCGCCGAGTTTTTGAACTCCAGCCTCGACGGCGCAGCGGCGATGCGAGTCGAACGCGAATTCGTCGCCGGGAATTTGAAGCTGCTGTACGTCGCGCCGGAACGCCTGCTCACGCAGCTTTTTCAGGGCCTGCTCGAACAAGCCCGCGTGTCGCTGTTCGCCATCGACGAAGCGCACTGCGTGTCGCAATGGGGGCACGACTTCCGCCCGGAATACCTGGGCCTGTCAGCCTTGCATGAGCGGTTTCCCGCCGTGCCCCGCATCGCCCTGACCGCCACGGCGGACACCGCGACCCGCGCCGAAATCCTCACTCGGCTCGATCTGCACGCCGCGCGGGTGTTCGTGGCGAGTTTCGACCGTCCCAACATCCGCTATCACATCAGCGAAAAGTCCGAACCGCGCCGCCAACTGCTGGATTTTCTGGCCGGACACAAAGGCGAGGCGGGGATTGTGTATTGCAGCACCCGCAAAAAAGTTGAAGAGACTGCCGCCGGGTTGACCCAATCCGGCTTCACTGCGCTGGCCTACCACGGCGGCATGGACAACGACACGCGTCGTCGTCACCAGGAAAAATTCCTGCGCGAGGACGGCGTCGTCATGGTCGCGACCCTCGCCTTCGGCATGGGCATCGACAAGCCCGACGTGCGTTTTGTCGCACACATGGATTTGCCGCGTTCGGTCGAGGGCTTTTACCAGGAAACCGGCCGCGCCGGCCGCGACGGCGAGCCGGCCGAGGCGTGGATGGCGTGGGGCCTGCAGGACGTCGTCACCCAGCGCCGCTTCATTGACGAGGGCGACGCCGAAGACGCGCACAAGCGCATCGGCCACGCCAAGCTGGACGCCCTGGTCGGGCTGTGCGAAGCCGCAAGCTGCCGCCGCGTCGCGCTATTGAGCTACTTCGGCGAAGCCTCGCACGCCTGCGGCAATTGCGATGTCTGCCTCAACCCGCCGACGCTGTGGGACGGCACCGAGGCCGCGCAAAAGCTGCTCTCCGCCGTCTACCGCACCGGCCAGCGCTTCGGCGCCGGGCACGTGCTCGACGTGCTGCTCGGCAAGACGACTGAAAAGGTCGAGAAATTCGGCCACGCCGCCTTGAGCGTGTTCGGCATCGGCGCCAGTCAAACCGACAAGGTCTGGCGCGCCGTGCTGCGCCAACTTGTCGTGCGCGGCTTATTGGAAGTCGATCACACCGCCTACGGCGCATTGAAACTCACCGCCGCCGCGCGGCCGGTGCTGAAGGGCGAGGAAACCGTCATGCTGCGCGCCATCGAAGTCCGTCCCGCCCGCAGCAAGAAATCGCGCTTTGCGCCCAGCTCCGGCGAAGGCGTCCACAACGACGAAGACCCACTGTTCCTTTCCCTGCGCGCCTGGCGCCGTGAAACCGCCAACGCAAAAGGCGTCCCCGCCTACGTCATCCTGCACGACGCCACCCTGCGCGAGATCGCCGCGCGTCGCCCCGCCACACTGGCGGAACTGGGCGAAATCTCGGGGCTGGGGACGAAAAAGCTTGAAGCCTACGGCGAGGATGTGCTGGCGGTGGTGGCGGAAGGGTGAAATCGGTTTTAGCGAATGCCTTCCTGCTCGCCTTTGACGTTGTACGGATAGGGATCGCTATTACCCCCTCTATTACCCTTACTGAAGGGTAATTACCCTTTCTTTCGCCACTTTGCCGCAGGCCCCCGCCCTTGGCATTCGATCTTGCCAATCGCTTGTCACTCACGCAGCAGGCGGAAACCATCGAAGGAGCGCGTTTCGCAATGCATGAAAAGCCTGGTCAGTACACCCTCGCGCAGTTACCCGCGTCGCCAATTGCTGATAGATCGCGGATGACCTTCCCTTTTTGGACTGACGAAGCGCCCATTCGACAGCCTCTTTTGGCCGGCCAGGTTTCACCTCGTTGGGTTGCCAGAACCCTTTGTCCTCCAGTTTGGCGCGTAGTACTGCAAATGCGTCGTCAAAACCAAGAGCCGTGCAAACATGGGGACTATCCTGCCATACCCAGTTTTCCAGTTCCGGCGCGATAACTACCGCACACCCGTTGTTGTCCAACCAGCCAGCATTGGCCAGATGTTCGTTTAGACGTTGTGATATTGCGTCATTGCCTGGTGAGCCTTCCCATTCAGCATCGACAATAACGACTGCGTGCCGATGGGTTCTGGCATAAGGCTGCAAGA
>JADMKH010000272.1:1870-3431 GCA_018780025.1 Thiobacillus sp. | reverse complement strand
GGGTCATTTTGTCCGTGTGCGACCACCAAATCCTGACGCAAATCAAAATCAAAATGTCCGCAACCTACGGCATGATGGAACGCATCGCGCGAGAAAAAGCCCTTGAGCATTCCCTCCATATTCTTGTCCGCTACCAGAAACAGGCAATCCCTCATCCCAGCACTCCAGTTGCGAACAATTCGCCAAGGTTCAGCGCAGATTTCCACTCGCGCAAGCGCGGATGATCGTTGCCCCGGACAATATCCACTGCACCTTCATCCGTTTTGCCAAAACAGAGAATTTGCTTTGATTCCAACAGGCTGAGCACAACAGGAGAATGTGTAGCACACAGCACCTGCGCATCATAAACAGACGACAGCGACTGCATCACGGTTTCCATCGCCTTCGGGTGGATTCCGTTCTCCGGCTCCTCGATTAACACCACGCTCGGCGTTGTCGGCGCGTAAGCCAGCAACGTCAAGGCAAGTAAACGCAGCGTGCCATCGGAAAGCACCCACGAGGGGGCAATCAAGCCGCTCTTGTATTTCAACTGGATATAACGGGAGCGATCTTCAGGCTTTTCACAAGTCTGCACATCTTCCAGATCGTCCAGCGTAGTCGCCAGATGCGCCACCCAGTCGGCTTTAACCTTTTCCTTGCCTTCTTTTTCAAGCGCATGCACTACCCATGGCAGGTTCGAACCATCCGGAAGAAAATCGGAAGGGGAGCCTGCGGGTGAAGGCATACGCATCTTTTCCGCATTGAGCATCAAGCGATGAATGCCTTCCATCAACACGCGCTTTGCCCACGTGGCTGCCGGAAATTTTTGTTCATCTTCCGGCAGATTGGCGAGTGCGCTTTTAGTTGGCCCAAGACGAAACAGGTTGTTCCATTCCGACGTTTCGGACCGGAAATAGTCGTTTCCACTATCAACTACTTTGTTGACCACCTTGCGCCAGCCTTGTGGGCTGTTCTTGTTCTGGTGAACGATATGTTCTGGTGCTGTTTCCGGACACGGGAACAGCGTCTGCTGATGCATATCTCGCGGCTTGATCTCGTTGCATAACCACAGGGTTTCATAGTCAAAACCCAACCGGTCATCGGTATGGATACCCAACTCGTATCGCGCGTAGCGGTAACGCTGCCCTAATTTCTCGACAATCTCGCCAGGCAACTCCAAGGTCACTGCGATTTCCACCCCGCCTCCCTGGCGAAGCCAGGTCAAATCCAGCGGATCAACCGCGCGAGGTGCGATATTCATGCGGGCATTGCCAAACACCGCCGCATCCAGCCCGCTGGCTAGAATGTCGCGCACCAGCAACAAGGCATCGAACAGGGTGCTTTTGCCGCAGGCATTCGGCCCCACCATCACCAGAAATGGCTCGAAATCGACCGATACATAGCGCAAGGCGCGTAGGCCTTTTACTTCCAATTGCCGGATCATGCAGTTTCTCCGAGAAGTTCATGGGTATTTTCACCCCAAACACGGGCGAGGGTGGCCTGGATTTTTTGTTCGAAGCGGGCGATCAGTTCGCGGTTGGCGGCGACCAGGGCTTGCTCGGCTTCGATCTCGGCGACGATG
>JADMKH010000272.1:0-1860 GCA_018780025.1 Thiobacillus sp. | reverse complement strand
CTAACAATAAGCTATCCCGATAATACTTATACTGCTTCTTTCTTGCTTCCAGCTCTGCTTCCAGCTCTGCTTCCAGCTCCGTAAATGTATCGAGAATTTTTACAATTTCCTGTTGGAGGGGTAGGGGTGGGAGGGGGATTTTGATCGTCTTGATATCGACCAGATGGAGATTCGTGACCGTGCCTGACTTCGAGCGAGCAGTAGCCTGCGCATAGGCCGTGTCTGAATTCAGGAAGCATTTCAAATAGTGCGGGTCTAGCAACTCCTTCTTGGGCTTAATCAGGCAGAGGCTGACGAAGATGCTGAATTTCCAGTCCCAATCGACGAGTTTCGCGATGCCGATGGTGCCGTTCTTGGAGTAAAGAACGTCCCCTTTCTCAGGATGGCAGCGTTTGATCAACTCATCATGCTCTTCTTGCGGAATAAACTTCTTCGATGTGCTGCTTTCCGTGATGTCGGTAACACGCAGAAACGGAACGCCAGTTTCGACGTAGGTCGGAGTGAAATGCGCGCCGTCTGTGATCTTGGTTGTGACTTCGCTCAGTTCGAAGATCGGCCAGACGGGGTGGATGGGGATGTGGGGGCGGTAGTGGTCGAGGACGGCGCGGGCGCCGTTGATGACTTTCTGGTAGCCCTCGATCTCCGCCACGATCTCCTTCTGAATCTCCAGCGGCGGCAGGGGGAACTTTCGCTGTTCCATGCCTCCCTTTGTCGCATGCACCATCGCGATGCCGTTGCCCTCGGATTTTATCTTCTCTGAATCGGCGGCGAGAAGATGAAACAGGAACATCTTGTCGATGGCCTCCGTCGGTTCTACCTTCCAAATATGGTAGTGATAGATGGCGCGCGGCCCTTCCCATATGCGAGGTCCGAATGAAGCAGACCAAGCGTACAAGAGGTCACCGGCGTTGCAGTATTTGTCTGGCTCAAGTTCCAAGTCGGAGTAATACCAGCCACGATTGGAGAAGAAGTTTCCAACGCGAAGGACAGGCGTTGGTCCTTCAGCGAGTAGTTCTTCTTGTTTGTATGCGCGACCATTTATCAACCGCGCGAACTGACCCAATTCGACCATGGGCCATTTCATCGACGCATTGCTTCCAATCTCCCGATACCGCTCCCCACTGAGGTTGTAGTCGCCATTCGCGGCGATCTTCTCCTTCGGCACGATCAGGCCGCAGGTGGGCTGGAGGCCCTCACCCTGCCCTCTGATGGGACTACTAAGCAACCGACTAGGCAGGCAAGAAACGCCTGCCAAGTCTCTGCTTATCCCAAGGGGAGAGGGTTCTACTGATGCACGGCTGCGCAGCGCGTGGAGGTAGGCGTCGAGTTCGGTCTTGACCTGCGGCAGGTCGTTCTTGTCGAGGGCGCGGCGCTGGGCGCCGAGGCCGAAGCCGTCGTTTTCGACCTTGAAGAAGGCGATGGTGTCGGCAGCCCTGGCCAGCGATTTGTCGAGGATGAGGATGGAGGTCTTCACTCCGGAATAGGGATTGAAACAGCCCGCCGGGAGCGAGACGACGGCGACGAGGCTGTTTTCCACCAGCAGCTTGCGCAGTTGTTTGTAGGCGGTCTGGCTCTGGAAGATGATGCCCTCGGGCACGATGATGGCGGCGCGGCCTTGGGGCGTGAGGTGCTCGGCCATGTAGTCCACGAACAGCACTTCGCTGCGTTTGGCCTGGATGGAGAAGCGCTTGTGCGGCTTGATGCCGCCTTTAGGGGACATGAAGGGCGGGTTGGCGAGAATGATGTCGGCTGTGTCGTTCCAGCGGTCCTCAGAGGTGAGGGTGTCGTACTCAAAAATATGCGGGTCGGTGAAGCCGTGCAGGTAGAGGTTCACCAGCGAGAGCCGCACCATGTCGGGCG
>JADMKH010000292.1 GCA_018780025.1 Thiobacillus sp. | reverse complement strand
GGTGAACCAGGCGGTCAGTCCGTCGAGATCGAAATCGAGCAGATTCTGCGGCATGCGTGTGACTTTAGCGGCCTGCGTAGACTTCGCTGGCCGGGAAGAAGAACGCAATCTCGACCGCCGCGGTTTCCGGTGCATCGGAACCGTGCACGGCATTGGCGTCGATGCTCTCGGCGAAATCAGCGCGGATGGTGCCGGGTTCGGCCTTCTTCGGGTCGGTTGCGCCCATCAACTCACGATTTTTGGCAATTGCATCTTCGCCTTCCAGCACTTGCAACACCACCGGGCCCGAGATCATGAATTCAACCAGGTCCTTGAAAAAAGGACGCTCACGGTGCACACCGTAAAAGCCTTCAGCTTCCTGGCGCGACAGGTGCTTCATTCTGGATGCGACGACCTTGAGGCCGCTGCTCTCGAAGCGGCTGACGATTTTACCGATTACATTTTTGGCGACGGCATCGGGTTTGATGATGGAAAATGTGCGCTGAACTGCCATGTTTATGCTCCAGAGAGGGTCAGGTGGGAAAAAACGATAAAAACCATGAAAATCAGCCCGCTAGAGTACCATGAGCCACCCAGGCTTGTCTCCAGGCAGTCGGCTCGCATCAGCAATGCAGGTGCCGGAACCCCCACATGATTTTCCGGGCCCGACCGCCTATCGCTTATGCGGGCAATTGGCCAACAAGGTTGCCTGGCTAGCGCTTAAAAGCGGCGGACGGTTTGATCTGACCGGGAAAATCAGGCTCGAAGACCTGGCTGGCTGATCCGCTCATTATTTCCGCTTGTCTGGACGCACGCTGGCATGACGCCGGCTTCGCCGGGTCCAGCCTTGAAGTCCGCATCCACGCCAAGCCCCGCTGCCCAGACAAGACGACCGTCACACACCAACAACGGCAGCCGCTCACGCTCCCAGGGGGGGATCGCCGATTCCTGCAACAGGTTTTTAAGGGTGCGATGCGGGCCGCCCGGGGTCAGCCGCATCCGCTCGCGCCCTTCTCTCAGGCGCAACTCGGTCCGGCCAGCATCCAGCAAAGTGCGCTTCAAGCCTGACCCCACGGTGGGCGTGAACGCCACCCGCAGCCCAACCGCTTCCAGCGCGATGAAGGGCTCACCCCGCCACACCTTCGGCGCCTGAACCGGCAGCGCCCGTGCCGGAACCAGATAGGCGCCGTCCCGGAAGCGATGCAGGTCGGCACCGCCCAGGTTGACGCACATGCGCGCAGCCGGGTGGGCATCGAGCAACTGGTGGAGCGCTTCGTTCAACCGCCGCGCATTAGGCATGGGCCACCCCTGCAGCCCGATGAAATATCGCAACAGGTTACGCGCACGCGGGATCGACAAGGCAGCCAGCAACGGGCAATCGAGACGCGCGCCATCAATGGCCGCCTGCGCATCGAGCCGCGCCAGATCGTCCAGTAATTCGGCCGCATCGGCCTGCAGCGCCGCCGCGCGGGCAAGCGTGTTGGAAACGCCGGGAAAATGCGCGTCGAGCAAGGGCATGACCTGCTGACGCAAGGCATTGCGCCGATACCGGGTGTCAAGATTGCTCTCGTCTTCAACCCAGTCGAGCGCATGCGTCTGCGCATAACACCACAACTCGGCACGCGTGACCGGTAACAGCGGCCGCAGCTGCGCCGCATACCAGTCTGGCAAGCGCTGCAATTCGGCCATTGCAGACAAGCCTTTCGGTCCTGCGCCGCGCAGCAATTGCAGCATCAGGGTTTCGGCCTGATCGTTCTTGTGATGTGCGGTAAGCAGAAAATCCGTGTCCAGCGCCGCAAATATTTGGCGCCGCTCGCGCCGCGCTGCGGCCTCGATGCCGGCCGGATCGGATTCAGCAATGCGGATGCGGTGAACGCTTAATTCAACTGCCAACGCGGCACAGATTTGCGCGCAGAACTGTTCCCAGTCATCGGCGCGAGACGACAGACCATGATGAACATGCACGGCGTGCAAGTCGAATGAATGGGGGCGCAATACATTCAGCGCATGGAGCAGGACAACGGAATCAAGTCCGCCTGATAGCGCCAGCGTCAGGCGCGCATGCGGCGGCACGTGACGCGCCAGGCAGGCCGCCACCCGGCTCACGATATCCTTATTTGGCAGGAGTTTCCTTGAAGCTGCCATACGCCCGCAGCCGTTTGTAGCGCGCGTCCAGCAAGCCATCGAGGGGCAGTTTTTTCAAATCGGCGAGCGTGTCGGTCAACGCGCGGCGCATCGACTGAAACATGCTGTCCCAGTCACGTTGCGCGCCGCCCAGGGGTTCGTCGATGATCCGATCGACCAGTCCGTTTGCTTTCAGCCGGTCAGCGGTGATGCCCAGGGTTTCGGCAGCGACTGACGCCTTGTCTGCGCTCTTCCACAGAATGGAAGCACACCCTTCGGGCGAGATGACCGAATAGGTGGAATATTGCAGGATCAATGTGCGGTCGCCGACGCCAATGGCCAGCGCGCCGCCCGAACCGCCCTCACCGACAATGGTGCAAATCACCGGCGTTTTCAGTTCGGCCATCACATACAAATTACGGGCGATGGCTTCTGACTGGCCACGCTCCTCGGCACCAATGCCGGGGTAGGCGCCGGGGGTGTCGATGAAGGTGAAAATCGGCAGGCTGAATTTTTCAGCCAGCCGCATCAGCCGCAATGCCTTGCGATAGCCCTCGGGGCGCGGCATCCCAAAATTACGGTGGATTTTTTCCTTGGTGTCGCGACCCTTCTGGTGGCCGATCACCATCACCGGCTCGCCGTTGAAGCGCGCCATGCCACCGACAATCGCCGCATCATCCGCATAAGAGCGGTCACCGCGAAGCTCGGCAAAATCGGTAAACAGGCCCTGCACATAATCGAGCGTATAAGGCCGCTGCGGATGGCGCGCCACCTGCGACACCTGCCAGGCATTCAGCTTGGCGTAAATGTCTTTGGTCAGCGTCTGGCTTTTTTTCTGCAGACGCCGGATTTCTTCCGAAATATCCAGCGCAGAGTCGTCCTGCACGAAGCGCAACTCTTCGATCTTGCCTTCGAGTTCGGCAATCGGCTGTTCAAAGTCGAGGAAAGTGGTTTTCATTCAACAACCATGGAAAACAAGTTAGCCGGGCATTTTAACAGCCCTGCGCCGATAAACGTTCAGACCCGTGCCATCCGGATCATTCCTGCAAATCAATGATGGGCGTGACCGTGCGCGCCGTGCGCATGACGATGCGAAACTTCGTCGGGCGTTGCCGCGCGCACTTCCGTCACCGTACACAGAAAATGCACGGCATGACCTGCATACGGGTGATTGCCATCGACCACGACCTTGTCATCGGCGATGTCGGTCACGGTATAGAGCATCTCCTCGCCGCCATCGAGGGGGGAGCCGACGAACTGCATGCCCACCTCCATGTCTGCGGGGAAACCGTCACGCGGCTCCAGGCGCACCAGTTCTTCATCGAGTTCGCCAAAGGCGTCGGCAGGCTGCAATTTCAGTTCGATGTTATCGCCCACGGCCTTGCCTTCCAGCGCCTGCTCCACCAACGGGAAGATGTTGTCATAGCCGCCGTGCAAGTAGCTGACCGGATCTTCACTCTCTTCAAGCAGCTTGCCCTCCATGTCGCGGACGATGTAGGTGATGGTGACGACGGTGTCTTTTCCGATATTCAATTCAGTTCCTTTACCAGTTGAAGTATTTCTTCCGCGTGACCGCGACTTGAAACGCCATACAGAGCGTGACGGATGATGCCCTGCCTGTCGATGATGAAAGTGGAACGTACAATGCTTTTACGCATGACGCCGTCCACTTCTTTGTCCTGTAGCACGCCATAGGCCGCGCACGTTGCGAGATCCTTGTCAGCCAGCAACGTCACGCTGATGCCATGCTTGTCCCGAAATTCACTATGTTTGATGCAATCGTCGCGGGACACACCCAACACCTCGGCACCCAGCCTGGTGAATTTATTTTCCAGGTCGGTAAACTCGATCGCCTCGGTGGTGCACCCTGGCGTATCGTCGCGCACATAAAAATACAGAACAAGTGTTTTGCCCTGAAACTGGGACAATTCAATGTTGTTCATGTCAGCGTCCGGATTGGAAAAATCCGGTGCACGCATCCCTACCTTAAGCATTTATGACTCCGACCTCTGTTTTTCGGACAGCATTTTAACAGGCCAATCCGCCCTGCATCGTTATAATAATTTTATGATGAAGACTTTGCTTGGTGGCATGAGCCCCACTCGTTTCCTCCGTGACTATTGGCACAAACGGCCTTTATTGATCCGTAACGCCGTACCGGATTTTAACGGCCTGTTATCGCCCGGGGAAATGCGGCGCCTGGCCGGCCGCGACGATGTCGAGTCGCGCCTCGTCCAGGGAAGCGGTGTGCACTGGCAGTTCGACCATGGCCCATTCAATTCAGCAGATTTCAAACGCCTGCCCAAAACCGAATGGACGCTGCTGGTGCAATCGCTCAATCACTGGCTCCCCGAAGCAGACGCCCTGCTGGCCCGGTTCAACTTCATCCCGCACGCCCGCCTGGACGATCTGATGGTGAGTTACGCCGTGCCCGGCGGCAGCGTGGGGCCCCATTTCGATTCCTATGATGTCTTTCTGTTACAGGGCCAGGGACACCGGCGCTGGCAAATCAGCGCACAAACCGATTTATCGATACTGGACGATGCTCCACTCAAAATCCTGCGTCGCTTCAAGGCGGAAGACGAGTGGGTGCTCGGCCCCGGCGACATGCTGTATCTGCCGCCGCACATTGCGCATTACGGCGTGGCCGAGGATGCCTGCACCACCTATTCGATCGGTTTTCGCGCGCCCACTGCCGAAGAGTTGGCGCATGGATTCTTGATGCACTTGCAGGACACGATCACGCTCGAGGGTCGCTACGCCGACCCCGATTTACGTCTGCCTGCTCACCCCAGCGAAATCAGCCGGGCCATGCTGGCAAAAATCGAGGCCATGATTGCGCGGATCAAGTGGAGCAAGCACGACATTGCCGATTTCGCCGGACGTTATTTATCCGAGCCCAAACCCAACGTGTTCTTCGACGCGCCGGATGCGCCCCTGTCGCAAGCGGCATTCAACAAGCTGGCAAACAAACGGGGCGTGGCGCTCAATCCAAAGTCACGCCTGCTGTTTTCCGGTAAACATTTCTTCATTAATGGCGAAGCGTTCCAGCCCGCAATGGATGAAATCGCTTCCCTGCAACAGCTGGGCGATCAACGCCGACTCACGCCGCCATGGATAGCCGGATTGCGGGAACGCTTTTATGATTGGTACGAATCGGGCTGGCTTGAGGTCGACACCCATGAAACCCTTTGAAACCCCTGCTGAGTTTCGCGCTGCATTCGATGACCTGCTGGACAGCACCCAGCGTCAGTTGCGGCTGTACGACCACGATCTGGGCCTGCTCGAAATCGACCAGCTGCCGCGCCACAGCCGCTTGCGCGCGCTGTGCTTGGCCGGAGGCGGGCGCAGGATTGAACTGCTGCTCGACGACATTCATCATGTTGCGCGCGACTGTCCCCGTCTGATGCAACTGGTGCGCGACTTCGGGCACGTCATCGAAATCCGCCAGGCCGACCCGAATATGCCGCGCCCCGATCAGGCATTCGCATTGGCCGATCGTCACGGCACGCTGGTGCGGGCAGACAAGTCCGCACTCCACGGCACACTCCATCTGGATGACGCGCACTCGGCCATCCGGCTGCATCAGGAATTTGAAGGGATGTGGCAGCGCGCGCAGGCCAGTGTGACGGCAACAACGCTGGGACTGTAAAGCTTAAAGGGTTCTCAACCAGTCCAGTTCGGGTTCGCTGAACCCGGCAGCGCGGCGTGCTTCCAGGTTGAACGGGGGCCTGAGTGGCGGCGCGTCGTAATCAAGCAATAACTGACGAAACATTGCCTCGGGTTCCAGTCCACGCGCCCGGCACAGCCAGCCAAACCAGTGATTGCCGACAGCAACATGTCCGATCTCTTCGCGTTCGATCAGGGTCAGAATCTCGACCATGCGCGTGTCATGTGCGGCTTTCAGTTTATCCATGATCAATGGCGTGGCATCAAGTCCGCGCGCCTCCAGCACCCGCGGAACCAGGGCCATGCGCACCAGCGGGTCGTGCGCCGGTTTCAGCGCCATGTCCCACA
>JADMKH010000173.1 GCA_018780025.1 Thiobacillus sp. | reverse complement strand
ACCTCGAAGGCGGCTACATCGTCACCAAGGGCGGCAACAAGGGCAACGCCACCGCCACCAACATCGAAGGCGTCTACGCCGCCGGCGACGTGCAGGACCACATCTACCGTCAGGCTGTCACCAGCGCCGGCACCGGCTGCATGGCCGCGCTCGACGCCGAGCGTTATCTGGACGCGCTCGGCAAGGCTGCCAGCTGACTGAGCCATGAAGCGCGGTCGCGGCACAGCGCTGGGGGCGGTCACGCTTGAGGCCCTCGCCAGCTTTCGCCGCACCGTGATCGCCGAAGCGGCCGCCCACAATGCGGCCCGCCCCAGCCCACCGCCTCCCGCTCCGATCGACGGCCCGGCAGCTTTTCGCCTGGCCGTTGCCGACGTGATTCCGCTGCCGCCCCCCAACCGCGCCGACCTCCCGCGTCAGCGTCCAAAAGTCATCGCCCGGCATGCGCGCAACGAACAGCCCATCATGGTCGATGCTTTATCCGACCCGTGGGAGATGGACGCCGCGGTCTCAGCCAATGAAGAACTGGCGTTCGTGCGCTCGGGGGTGCCCACTGCCACGCTCAAAAAAATGCGGCGCGGTGGCTGGGTCATTCGCGGCGAACTTGACCTGCACGGCCACACCGGCGACGAAGCCCGCGTGGCGCTGGCTGCCTTTCTCAACCGCTGCAATCTCGAAGACCGGCGCTGCGTGCGCATCATCCACGGCAAGGGCTATGGTTCGAAAAACCGCTTGCCGGTACTCAAAAACAAGGTGCGCCACTGGCTCATGCAACGCGAAGACGTGCTCGCGTTCTGCCAGGCGCCCACCATCGATGGCGGCGCCGGCGCCGTCATCGTCCTGCTCAAATCCTCAACCCGCTAAGAAAGGCCCACCATGAGCGACCCCGTCATCCAGGATTTCGAACTGCCCTCCACCGGCAACGCCACCTTCAAACTGTCCGACCATCGCGGCAAGAACGTCGTCGTCTACTTCTACCCCAAAGACAACACTTCCGGCTGCACCCTCGAAGGCCAGGAATTCCGCGACCTCTACGCCGACTTTGGCAAAGCCAACACGATTGTGGTTGGCATCTCGCGCGACAGCATCAAGTCGCACGAAGGCTTCAAGGCCGAATTTGAATTTCCGTTTGAATTATTGGCCGACACCGAGGAAAAAGTCTGCGAACTGTTCGGGGTGATGAAGCTGAAGAACATGTACGGCAAGCAGGTGCGCGGGGTCGAGCGCAGCACGTTTGTGTTTGATGTGAAGGGGGAGTTGATGAAGAGCTGGCGCGGGTTGAAGGCGCCGGGACATGCGGGGGAGGTGTTGGGGTTTGTGCAGACGCTGTGAGCGCGTGATACCCGATCCGTCCGCCCGCGAGCGCCTTGGCGCTGTTCCTGGCCCAGGGGGCTTGATGACCATTGCATTCGAAACAATCGCTATCGGCCCGCTGCATCCCTAGGCATACACGGAGGTCATGCCAACCCTGCCCATCTTGGTACGGAATTGGCACCCCTTGCCCAGTGGCTGATCCTTCCGTTGATCGTTCTTTACGTTCTGAAACGTCAACTCCTGTAGCGCTGTCGTGGCGGCGTGCATGCTGTCGCTCGGGCTCATCGTCGGCATGCTGTCCGCAGTGAAGCGGCAACCTGCCGTTGCGATCACGCCCGATTTGGCCGCCTCATAGGTTGTTTATCCGCGCCAAGAGGCGACCGACTGACCTATTTCCCGAATTCAGTATTACAGCTGTCCTGTATCGCCGGAGCCTTTTTCTTGACGCAGACTTTTGGCAATCCGACCCTTCGCCCCGGACGAAAGCCCCGGGCACGCACCGCCTGCTGCTTCATCACGCAAAGCGTATTTCAGACCAGCCTGGTGGATGGCCTTGAAATTCCTGTGCACGACCGGGCAGGCTTTGCATACAAGGAGGTGGGCTCGAAGACGCATGCTGTCCATCAGGCTTAATGGCTGGTCGATTTGTTGCGAGACCAATTGGCTCGCCTCCTGACAGGAAATATTGAATTTCATGAAGGGCCCCTCCGCATCGGATTGTCGAACCAACTGGATTCCAGGCATGTTTTCAATGCGAGCCTGGCGCGGTACAAAATCACCGAGCAATTGGACGAAGAAATATTGAGGATTTCGCACAGCTCCTCGATGGAGAGCCCGGAAAACTCCCTGAGCGAGAATGCCGTCGAGAGTTTTGGCGACAAGCCGTCATAACAGCACGTGAACGCTTCCCAAAAACGATTCTGCTCGAACATGGCGTCTGGGTCGCCCCAGGCCCGCTGGGGCACGACCCACTCCCCCCGCTGATCGAACAGGCAGGCAGTCAATTCGGTCGAATCGCCATGACCGTCCTGGGCATCGTTTTCAAAAGTCGCCTCGCGTGATCGCTTGCGGATCAGGTCTGCAATCTTGCGCTTGAGGATGCCTGTCAGCCAGGTGCGCTGCGATGCATTGCCGGCAAATTCGTCCCGCGCCTGAAGCGCAGCGAGCAGGGTTTCCTGCACCACATCCTCGGCTGACGCGCTGTCACGCAAATGCTTCATGGCGAAGCGGAACAGGGCGTCGCCATGGGCTTCCAGCCATTCATCCGGGTCCGCCGCGTGAAGTCTCGAATCATTGTGCATCACGATGGGCTCGCCGTTTGGGGACAGGGAGGAGGATGGTGCGACGCCATCCCGTTAACGGCCCGCCACCGCTTCCAGGGTGAACGTGTAGCTGTTGCCGCCCAGCAGTTCAAAGACCGGACGGTACAAACCGGGCTTGTCGCCCGCGCGGAACTGGATAGCCAGCAGGCCGGGATTGGGTTTGCCGCCCCCCGCTGCTAGCGGAAAGGCCGCGCTGCGAAGCACTTCGCCTGAAAGAACCGGTTTGCCGTCGGCGCCGATGGGGCTCACCGCCGATTGGCCCTTGGCGCCCTGGGGGGCCGCGCCGACAATTCCGCCCACCACCTTGTCCACTGCCGGATCCAGCACCTTGTCTCCATTCACGTCCTGCACCAGCAGGCCGCCGGTAAAGCGCGGGTAACGGTTCAGGTCGCGCGGCGCGATGCCAACCTGATTGAGCGCACTGCCGGCTTCGCCCCACAGGAGCAGGCCGAGAAGGTGGGGCATCGCTTGTCCGGGTGCAGTCTTCTGGTAGTCGGAGTTGGTGCCGGGCGGCAGGTGGAAGTTGGTCGGCGCGAGCCGTGCCGTCGGCGCATCCTCCAGCACCTTGATGCTGCCGGCCCACGCGGCTTTTACCTTGCCGTCGGTCTTGACGTGCTCCAGCGTGACCGCGTAGTCGCCCGGCACGGGATTCAGAAAGGTGCGTCCGCGCAGGTGAATGATCTTGATGCCCGGGGCGTTGGCGCCATCGGGCCTGATATCCGTCAGCGCTTTCACGGTCATGGCATTCGATTGTGCGTCATAACCGATCGCATACTGCCCAGCCAGTTTCACCCCGGCTTGCGGCCAGCCCTTGGTGAACACCATATTGGTGTCAGCATCGGTTTTCACTGCCACTTGCTCGTTGCGCTTGAATGCGCCGGGCATGTTCAGGCGGATCGTTTCGCCGGCCTTCATCGACAGACCCGGCGTGGCGGGATTGGCGTCCGGCACCAGAACGAAGACGTAGTCGGTGGCTTGCCCGGAAACGTGGCCGTCGAACGTGACCGGGGCAGGGGCGACACCAAGAACGTGCGGTGTCGCTGGCTGCAGGGTCGCGCATGCCCCAAGCGAGGCTGAGAAGGTGGCAACAAGAGTGGTTTGCTTGAACATGGGGGTTCCTTATGTAATTCATCAAATAGACCAGACTGCCCTACTTAGTCTTTTGAGATGCCGATCTATTACATGATGCCCATCTTTTCCCGGACCCGCTTAATGATCAGGAATCAGGGATTGATTTATTGTACTGAACGGTCCATTATTAAGCGCATGAAAACCTCGCCCGGTCGCCCGTTAGAGTTCGACCCCGATGCCGCCCTGACAGATGCGATGCAGCTGTTCTGGCGCAAGGGGTATGAAAACACCTCGATGCAGGATCTGCTCGATGCCATGCAGTTGTCGAAGAGCAGCCTGTACCAGGCTTTCGGTAGCAAGCAGGCCTTGTTCGAGCGTTGCATGACGCGCTACGGCGATTTCATGATCGGCCAGCTGCGCTCGGCACTGGATGGTGCGCCGTCTGGCGTTGCGTTCATCAGGCGATTTCTGGAGAGCGTGCTGGACGAGGCGCGGGGCGACTGCGAGGCACGCGGCTGCCTGGTGCTGAATACGGCCAACGAATTCGCTCGCCGCGATCCGCGTATCGCCGCGGCGGTGGCCGAAGGACTGGGCCGTTTTCACGAGGTCCTGCTGACAGCGGTTCAACGTGCGCAGCGCGAGGGCGACATACCCTCTGATCACGATGCCGTGACGCTGGCCAATTATCTGGTCAGCAGCATGAGCGGTCTCAAGACTCTGAGCAAGGCAGGGGCCGATGAGACAAGCTTGCGTGGCATTATCAGGCAGGTGCTGAAATCCCTGATGTAAGGATTCGGCTTTTTTCGACAAATATGGACCATCCGGTCCACTACTTAGGAGTCATCATGCAGGCGGAATACAAACTCACTCTCCCGGCGCTCGACGAAGGCAATGCAGAAGCGCTCGCGGCGGATCACTTGCGCGCGGCCAAAGCCAAACTGGGCTTTGCGCCAAACATGTATGGCGTCATGGCCAATTCGCCGGGGCTGCTCGACACCTACATTCACGGCTATGAACTTTTTCGCGCAAGCTCCGGTTTCACCCCCGCAGAGCAGGAAGTGGTGCTGCTTGCGGTCAGCCGCGAAAACGGCTGCACCTATTGTGTCGCCGCCCACAGTTTCATCGCCGACAAGATGTCCGGCGTGCCGGAAGACGTGACCAATGCCATACGCGATGGCCTGCCCATCCCCGACGCAAGGCTGGCTGCACTGCACGACTTCGCCCGCACCATGGTGGTGAAGCGGGGGCTGCCCGGCACGGCGGATATAAGCGCCTTCCTGGCGGCTGGATTCAGCGAACGACAGATCCTGGAGATCGTGCTGGCGATCGCCGTGAAAACCCTCAGCAATTATGCCAACCACCTGTTCCACACCCCGGTTGACACCGCGTTTGCCGGGCGGGTATGGGCTGATTAGCCGTTTCCTGCGTACGTTTTAAAGAAGGTACGTAACACGCGCATTTCCCGGCTGTGCGCGACACAGCATCAGCCGATTTTTTAAGGAGAAACCATGAACTTTGACAAGGAACTCGACGCCCGCGGCCTCAACTGCCCGTTGCCCATTTTGCGCACCAAGAAATCCCTGGGCGACCTCGAAAGCGGACAGATATTGAAGGTGAACTCGACCGATCCCGGTTCTGTGAAGGACATGCAGGCGTTTGCCAAGCAGACTGGCAATGAACTGTTGTCCACCGCGGAAAACAACGGCGAATTCATTTTCCTGATGCGCAAGCATTAAGCCTTCATCCCCCAACTTCAGGAGAGACACCATGGAAACCAAGAAAATGGCGTTGATCGCCACCAAGGGCACGCTGGACTGGGCTTATCCTCCCTTCATCCTCGCCTCCACCGCCGCTGCACTGGGCTACGAGGTGCAGATTTTCTTCACCTTTTATGGCCTGCAACTGCTGAAGAAGGACTTGTCCGGCCTCAAGGTCAGCCCGCTTGGCAATCCGGGCATGCCGATGAAAATACCGTTCGGCCCCAAGTGGTTCAAAGGGAACAACTGGAATATTCCGAACGTGGTGCAGTCGCTGGTGCCGGGTTATGAAAACGTCGCCACCGCCTTGATGAAACAGACAATCAGGAATAATGGCGTGGCTACGATTCCCGAACTCCGCGAACTGTGCCAGGAAGCCGACGTGAAAATGATTGCCTGCCAGATGACGGTGGAACTATTTGGGTTTGACCACGCCGATTTTATCGGCGATATCGAATACGGTGGCGCAGCGACTTTTTTCGAATTCGCGGGTGAAACGGATATTTGCCTGTTTATCTGAGGCCGTGTCGTCACGAGATAGCCAGCCAAAGGGTCCAAAGGGTAAGGCAGCGAATTTGCACGGCGGCAACAAAGGATGACAAGTTTTTTGCATAGTGGGTAGCGATCCCCCGCCACCGCTTGAGATGCAGGAAGGCGTTCTCGACCAGATG
>JADMKH010000209.1 GCA_018780025.1 Thiobacillus sp. | reverse complement strand
CCTAAGAATAAAAAGTGAAGTTGAAATTAAAACAGGAAACCAAAAATTATTAATGATGCTCGGCGTGCGCCATGTCCAGATACACAATGGTCAGCGTCATGAAGATGAAAGCCTGCAGCGTGATGATGAGGATGTGGAACACCGCCCACGCCCACTGCAACGCACCGCCGAACAGCGCCAGCATCCAGCTGCCGCCAAACATCAGAGCAATCAGGATGAAGATCATTTCGCCGGCGTACATGTTGCCGAACAGCCGCAGGGCAAGCGAAATCGGCTTGGCGATCAGCCCCACGCCTTCGAGCAACAGGTTGACCGGGAACAGGAACTTGGGGAATGGCTGAAACGCCAGTTCAGAGAAGAAGCCGCCTGCGCCTTTCATCTTGACGCTGTAATAGAGCACCAGGAAGAAAATCGACAGCGACATGCCAAAGGTTACGTTAGGGTCGGTCGACGGCACCACTTTAAGATACGGCACGCCCGCCATGGTGGCCGCATAGGGCAGCCAGTCAACCGGGATGAGGTCCATCGCGTTCATCAGGAATACCCAGACGAACACGGTCAGCGCGAGCGGCGCCACCATCGCATTTTTTGCGGAGAAAGAACCGCGTACAGAATGGTCGATGAACTCGACTATCCACTCGACGAAGTTCTGCAGGCCTGCAGGCACCCCGACGGTGGCTTTTTTGGCCGCCATGCGGAAAAAGAAGAGGAACAACACGCCAAGCCCAATCGAAAACAGCATGCTGTCGACGTTGATCGCCCAGAAGCCCATGGCTTTTGCCTCTGCTGCGCCGTGGGCAAAGCCCCAAGTGCCATCCACATGCTGTCCATAGGTCAGGTTTTGCAGGTGGTGCTTGATGTATTCGCCCGAGGAAGCGTATTCCGTTGCCATAGTGGTCAAATTCAATAAGTGAGTTTTGAATGGGCGCGTTTGGTGCGCCCATTCAAAACCAACCTTGGTTATGCCTGCCGAAGCGACAGACGGATTATTTTCGGCTTGTTACTGCAGCCAGCCAAGCCAACTGGGCGAACAACAGCCCAAGCAGCATCGGCAAGGGCATCAATTTCAACACCCCAAGACCCACAAACAGCAAACCCGCTAGAACCAGCAATCGCTCAATCCCGGTTCGCATGAACTGCTTGAACAATCGATGCTGATCCCATTCAGGGTGTTTGATCGATTCCCGCTCCCGCCAGACCAGCACCAGACTGACCAGCAAGGCGACCAGCACGCCATACAGCGCTGCCGCCCCCGAATCGACCCCGGCAAACCCCGCACCCATCAAGGCAGCAACGGGCGCAAGGACTGCCTGCGCCATGGCCACCCGCTGGGTGCCGGTAGTAAGGCCGGTAAACATTAGCCGGCGATGATACAAGAATTAGGGGGGTCTATGCAATCATCAAGCAGTCTGATGGCATTTTTCCTGGGCCAGCAGTGTTGTATAGCCAACATTGCCGCCTTGGCCAGTCCGTTTTTCGTTTACAGCTTGATGCCCAGTCGCTGCAGCAGGCCATCCAGTTCATCCGCGCTGCCAAAATGCAGCGTGAGCTTGCCGCTGCCCTTGCTATTGGCCTGGATGTGCGCAGTCATGCCCAACGCGTCGGCCAGCGCCTCTTCCAGCCGCAACGTGTCGCGCGATGCGGCTTGCCTGGTTGGTGCAGAGGGCGCTTCCTTGAGACGCGCCACCCGGCGCTCGACCTCGCGCACCGACAGGCCGCGGGTTTCGATTTCGTGCGCCAGCTCGCGCTGGGCACCGGCATGCAGCGGCAGCAGCGCGCGCGCATGGCCCATTTCGATCAAGCCCGCAACCAGCATGTCCTGCACCGGGCGCGACAGATTGAGCAGGCGCAACAGGTTGGACACTGCGGCGCGCGACTTGCCGACCGACTGCGCCACCGCGTCGTGGGTCATGCCGAATTCCTGGATCAGGCGTTGCAGGCCGTGCGCTTCGTCGATGGCATTGAGATCTTCGCGCTGAATATTTTCGATCAGCGCCATGGCCGCCACGGCGTGATCGGCCACCTCGCGCACCAGCACCGGCACTTCGGTGAGTCCGGCCAGTTGCGCCGCACGCCAGCGCCGTTCGCCGGCGATGATTTCGTAACCGTCGGCCACTTCGCGCACCAGAATCGGCTGCATCAGACCCTGCGCGCGGATCGAGTCGGCCAGTTCCTGCAATGTTTCGCTGTCCATGTGGGTGCGCGGCTGGTATTTGCCGGGCGCCAGCTGCGTCACTGCCATCATGCGCAGGTCGCCCTGCGGCGGGGCGGCGTTGTCTTCGCCGCCCAGCAGCGCGTCGAGCCCGCGTCCAAGTCCCTTGAGTTTGGCCATTATGCCGTCTCCCTTGCTATTGCTTTGAGGCCGGCGCGCCGGAGCGTTTCCTCGGCCAGGTCCATATAGGCTTTTGCGCCCTTGCACTGACGGTCGTAGGCCAGCACCGGCAAACCATGACTGGGCGCCTCGGCCAGCCGCACATTGCGCGGAATCACGGTGTCGTAGACCTTGTCGCCAAAATGCTGCTTGATCTGATCCGACACCTGCTGCGCCAGCGTGCTGCGCGGATCGAACATCACCCGCAGCAGGCCTTCGATCTGGATATCCGGATTGAGCCGCTGCTTGACCTTCTTGATGGTGGCGACCAGATCGGTCAGCCCTTCCAGCGCGTAGTACTCGCACTGCATCGGAATCAGCACCGACTCGGCCGCCGCGAACGCGTTGACGGTCAGCAGGTTCAGCGTCGGCGGGCAGTCTAGCAGGATGAAATCGTATTCGTCGGCCACCCGCTCCAGCGCAGACTTCAGGCGCATGTCGCGCTGCTCCAGATTGACCAGATCGATTTCCGCGCCCGCCAGCTCGCGGTTGGCCGGAATCACATCGAAATGACCGGGATTGGAACGCACCCGCGCGTCGGCCACGCTCACCTGATTGAGCAGGATCTGGTACACCGTCGGCAGCGCGCTGCGCTTTTCGATGCCCGCCCCCATGGTCGCGTTGCCCTGCGGATCGAGGTCGGCCAGCAACACCCGCTGCCCGAGTTCGGCGAGCGACGCGGCAAGATTCACCGCTGTCGTCGTCTTGCCGACGCCGCCCTTTTGGTTGGCAATGGCCAGGATACGACTCATACGACAGGCTCCAGAACGATCAAATGGCGGCTCGCATCCAGCCCCGGGACCTGCAGCGCGTGGTTAGCGCTCACTTTCACCCAGTCCGGCAAGGATGCGATCTCTTCGTGCGGCATCAAGCCCTTCATTGCAAGCCAGCGGCCGCCTGGCTCAAGCAGATGGCGGGTCTGCGTGACAAACGCCTTGAGGTCGGAAAAGGCGCGCGAGGTGATGACATCAAATGGCGTTTCCGGATGGAAATCCTCCACTCGGGCCGTCACCACCTGTAAATTAACCAAGCCCAATTCGGCCTTGGCCTGCATTAAAAATGCGGTTTTTTTCGCAATGCTGTCGATCAGCGTCACGTGCAATTCAGGTCGCGCAATGGTCAAGGGTATGCCTGGCAGGCCGCCCCCACTCCCCACATCCAGCACGCTTGGCGGTTTATGCCTCCCGCCCTGGAAAAAAGGTGCCGCAACCAGCGAATCGAGCAGATGGTGGCTGACCATGCGTTCGGCATCGCGCACCGCTGTCAGGTTATAAACGCGGTTCCATTTATCCAGCAGTGCCAGATAAGCCAGCAGTTTCGCCTCGGCGCCATCGGGCAAGCCCAGGCCCAGGGCGGCAACGCCCGCCGCGAGTTGTTGCTGTAGGGTCATGCGGTTTTTTTCTGCTCGACTGGCTGCTTTTTATCCGGGGCAAACCCGCGCTTGGCGTAGACCAGCAACACCGAAATCGCCGCCGGCGTAATCCCTTGCAGGCGCGCGGCCTGCCCCAGCGTTTCCGGACGGGCGGTTTGCAGGCGCTGGCGCACTTCCATCGACAGCCCAGTGAGCAGGCTGTAATCGAGGTCGAGCGGCAGCCGCAAGGTCTCCTGCCCGCGCTGTTTGTCGACTTCATCGTTCTGGCGATCGATATAGCCCTGGTATTTGGCCGCGATTTCGACCTGCTCGGCGACGCTGGGGTCGGCTTCTCCTGCGCCGCCACCCGGCAGGGTGAGGATTTGCGCGTAGCTCAGGTTGGGCCGGCGCAGCAGCTCGAACAGGCTGTATTCATGATCAATCGGCTGGCCGATGAGGCGGGTGGCCGCTTCGGCGGGCAGCATGGCCGGGTTGACCCAGGTGGCCTTGAGCCGTTCGGTTTCGCGGGCGATTGCATCGCGCTTGCGGTTGAAGGCCTCCCAGCGTGCATCGTGAATCAGCCCCATGGCGCGCCCGGCTTCGGTCAGCCGCATGTCGGCGTTGTCTTCGCGCAGCTGCAGGCGGTATTCGGCACGGCTGGTGAACATGCGGTACGGCTCGGAGACGCCGCGCGTAATCAGGTCGTCGACCAGCACGCCGAGGTAGGCTTCGTGGCGGCCCGGACTCCAGGCGTCTTTGCCCTGCACCTGCAAACCGGCGTTGACGCCCGCCAGCAGGCCTTGCGCGGCGGCCTCTTCGTAGCCGGTGGTGCCATTGATTTGGCCGGCAAAGAACAGGCCGGCGATTGATTTGGTTTCGAGCGAGGCCTTCAGGTTACGCGGGTCGTAGTAATCGTATTCGATGGCGTAGCCGGGGCGCAGGATGTGCGCGCTTGCCAGGCCGGGGATCGAACGCACGACGGCGAGCTGCACATCAAACGGCAACGAGGTTGAAATGCCATTGGGATAAATCTCGTGGGTGCTCAGGCCTTCGGGCTCGAGAAATATCTGGTGGCTGTCCTTGTCGGCAAAGCGCGTGATCTTGTCTTCGATCGACGGGCAGTAGCGCGGCCCCACCCCCTCGATCACGCCCGTATACAGCGGCGAACGATCGAGGCCGTTACGAATGATTTCGTGCGTTTCGGCCGTGGTATGGGTGATCCAGCAGGGGCGCTGCTCAGGATGCATCGCCGAGCTGCCCATGAATGAAAACACAGGCGCCGGATCGTCGCCCGGCTGAATCTGGGTCTGACTGTAATCGATGCTACGGCCGTCGATGCGCGGCGGCGTGCCGGTTTTCAGCCGCCCGACAGGCAGCGCCAGTTCGCGCAAGCGCGCAGCAAGCGACACGGAAGGCGGGTCGCCCATGCGTCCGGCCTGGAAGTTTTCCAGGCCCACATGGATCAGACCCGCCAGAAACGTACCCGCCGTCAATACAACAGCGCGTCCGCCAAAGACGATGCCGAGCTGCGTCTTAACGCCGACGACCCGGTCTCCCTCCAGCACCAGATCGTCCACCGCCTGCTGAAACAGTGTGAGGTTGGGCTCGTTTTCCAGCCGGTAACGGATAGCCGCCTTGTACAACACACGATCAGCCTGCGCGCGCGTGGCACGTACGGCCGGGCCTTTGGAGGCGTTGAGCGTCCGAAACTGGATCCCCGCTTCGTCAGCTGCCAGCGCCATCAAACCACCCAGCGCATCCACCTCCTTGACCAGATGGCCCTTGCCGATGCCGCCGATCGATGGATTGCACGACATCGCCCCCAGGGTTTCGATGTTGTGCGACAGCAGCAGCGTTTTCACGCCCATGCGCGCAGCCGCCAGCGCGGCTTCGGTGCCGGCATGACCGCCGCCGACGACGATGACATCGAAAGATTCCGGGAATTTCATGGACGCCATTCTACCCGTTGCCGGCCTCCGATTCACGTCGTATGTTTCACGTGGAACACGGCCACCCTATGGCGCGGCCTCGTGGCTTGCCTGGCCGCGCCTTTAGCTGGCCGCCTTGGCTTCCAGCGCCTCCCAGCGCGCCAAGGCGTCCAGCATTTCAGCCTCGATGGCTTCCCCGCGTGCGCTCAACGCTGCGGCATCCTGCGCAGCGGACTGGTACAAGGCGGGATCAGCCAATTGCATGGCGATGCGCAGCTGCTCGGCCTCCAGCGTCTGTATTTGACCGGGCAGGGATTCAAGCTCGCGCGCCTCTTTGTAGCTTAACTTGTTTTTGGCAGCGGGTTTTCCGGAAGCGGATGCGGAAGGCTTTGGCGCTGCAACCGGCGTTTTTTCGGATGCGGCACGTTGCTGGCGTTGCTTCCAGGCGCGCCAGTCGGCATAACCGCCCACGATCTCGGTCAGCTTGCCATCGCCCTCGAACA
>JADMKH010000253.1 GCA_018780025.1 Thiobacillus sp. | reverse complement strand
CGGTCATGGCGTTGCCGCCGTATTTGATGACGATGGTCTTGTCGTAGAAGCGCTGAATATAGGGCAGCGCTTCGCACAGGATGTTGGCCTTGTCGGCGGCAGTATGGGGCGCGGTCATGGTGTCTCCGGATTGAATCTGTGCGGATTTTACGCCAATAAAAAAAGCGGCGCGAAGCCGCCTCCTCAAACCTTGCCGATGGAGCCGATCAAGTGTGGGAGTTGCCGCTTTGTGCATCTGCCTCTACAGTGCCCCTTCACTGCGAAATACCGTTAAAGGACGCTGGATGAACAGGCTTGATGCCAACACATGGCTCACCGAGCACGGAGATTACTTGTTCCGGATGGCGCGACGACAACTGCACTCGGACGAACTCGCCGAAGATGCCGTACAGGAAACCCTGCTGGCAGCTCTCGCTGCGCAAGCGCGCTACGCTGGCGATGCCACCCCGCGCACCTGGTTGACCGGTATCCTCAAGCATAAAATCATCGACCTGATCCGCCGGCAACTGCGCGAGGTCGAACTCCCGCGCGATGCCGATGGCGAGGAAGCCGTCGACAGCCTGTTCAAGCAGGATGGTCACTGGGCGGAACCGATTCGCCCCTGGGGCAACCCCGATACCGAGGCGGAGCTGAGCCAGCTGCGGCGTGCGCTGGACGAGTGCGCCGATCGCCTGAAACCCGCCATGGCACAGGTGTTCAGTTTGCGCGAAGTCGCGGGGATGGAAACCGCAGAGATTTGTAAGGAACTCGGCATCACCCCGACCAACTGTTGGGTATTGCTGCATCGTGCGCGATTGTTCATGCGGCACTGTCTGGAGTTAAACGGTTTTTCGAAGGTGGGCGCGGCATGAAATGGATGACCACATGCAAGGAAACAACGGAGCTTGCCTCGCGTGCGATGGACGAACGCCTGCCGCTTCCGGATCGGCTGGCGATGCGGCTGCATCTGGCCGTGTGCAATAACTGCGCACGTTTCGCGCAACAGTTACAGGAAATGCGGCGCCAGTTCCGGATCGAAACTTCAGACAAGGATGACGCGCCCGGGCTTGCGCATGAGGCCCGGCAGCGCATTGCCAACGAATTGCAGAAAAAGCTCGGATCGTGAGCCTTTTGCAGGGTGCCGGCAGCGGCCGGCACTGTTTTAAATCATTGATCAACTTGTTAGAAAGAAACCATTCATGTCCAAGAAAACCCTGATCGCCACTGCTGTTGGTTCTGCTCTTGTTGCCGGCATGGCCGCCGCACCCATTGTGTCGGCCGCAGAAAACCCATTCGCCATGCAATCCCTGGACAAGGGCTACATGCTGTCCCAGGCAGAGAAAATGGGGGACGGAAAATGTGGGCAGGGCAAATGCGGTGGCATGAAAACCAGCGCGGCTAAAGCCAGTGCAGCAGACAGCAGCAGCGCTGGCATGCCTGACACGGGTATGCCTGGTCCTGCCATGCTGGACACCAACAAGGACGGCAAGGTCAGCAGAAAAGAATTCATGAATGGCCACGCGGCCATGTTCAAGACGATGGACACCAACAAGGACGGCTACCTCGATCAGGCCGAAATGAACAAGATGATGGAAGGCAAATGCGGCGGCATGAAGTAAGCAAGCTGATATGAAAACCCTGCGCCCCACCGGCGCGGGATTGGGTTTTCGGCGCGAGCTGCTGCCTGAGCTGAAAACCCACGTCCCCGACGCCATCGAGTTTTTCGAAATAGCGCCGGAAAACTGGATCGACATGGGCGGCGCCCATGGCCGCGACTTACACCGTTTTACTGAGCGCTATCCATTCGTTTGCCATGGTTTGTCGCTCTCGCTGGGCGGCCCGGCGCCACTCGACGAAATGCTGCTTCGCAAAACGCGGCAGCTGATGGATAGCCACGGCATCGCCCTGTTTACCGAACACCTGTCGTATTGCTCCGATGACGGGCATCTGTACGACCTGCTGCCTATCCCCTTTACGGAAGAGGCCGTGAAATACGTCGCTGCGCGCATACGCCGCACGCAGGACATCCTTGAACGCCGCATCGCCATCGAGAATGCATCGTTTTACACGTCCTCTCCCATCGCCGAAATGAATGAAGCCAGCTTCATGCGTGCGGTACTGCAGGAAGCGGACTGCGACCTGCATCTCGACGTCAACAACGTCTACGTCAACAGCGTGAACCACCGCTACGATCCGCTCGAATTTATCCGCACCCTGCCAACCGAACGCATCGTGTATATGCACATGGCCGGCCATTACAACGAAGCGGATGATCTGATTGTGGACACCCACGGCGCCGATGTGATCGACCCGGTGTGGACATTGCTCGATGAAACCTACCGTATACACGGTGTGGCCCCCACACTGCTGGAGCGCGACTTCAACATTCCCCCATTGGCTGAACTGGTGCGCGAAGTCGAACGCATCGCGCAGATTCAGGGTCAACACAGCCAAGCCATATACCAGCTCCATGAAACCATCATCCACGCTTCCTGAGTTTCAGCGTTACCAACTCGAATTCACCGCGCACATCCGCGACCCCAGGATGCACCCGCGCCCAGCCGGCGTAGAAGCGCGGCGCATGAAAATCTACAACGAACTGCTCTATAACAACGTCGAAAGTTTCTTGCTGGCGTGTTTTCCGGTGCTGCGAAAAGTGCTGGGCGTGCGCAAATGGGCCAAACTGGCGCGCGCATTTTTCAGCACGCACCGCAGTCGCACACCCTACTTCCGGCAAATTCCAGACGAGTTCATACAGTTTCTGCAAAACGAATGGACACCGCCCGACGACTACCCGCCGTATCTATTGGCACTGGCACATTATGAATGGATCGAACTGGTGCTGTCGGTGTCGAACCGCAGCACGGATTGCCCGGTGGATGCCACCGCTGACCTGCTCAATGGCGTGCCCGTTCTGAATCCGGTGCTGGCCAATCTGCGTTACGACTGGCCGGTGCATCGGATCGCGCCACGCCGCAAAGTGCAACCTGCCGAAACCTGGTTGCTGGTATTTCGCGATAGCAACGACCAGGTGGCGTTCACCGGGATCAATGCGTTTACGGCACGCCTGCTGACGCTTCTTGAGGCTAAAACGCTAAGCGGACGCGCAGCACTGCATCAGGTTGCAATAGAAAGCCGCCATCCCGATCCTGCGCTGGTTCTGCAGGCGGGCGCCGCACTGCTGGAAGACTTGCGCGCACGCGGCGCGATTCTGGGAACCAGCCGGACTCAGTGATGATGGTGCTGCATGCCGCCGCCCATGGCGCGCGCTTCGGCTTTCACTTCGACCGCCTGCTGCTTGCCACCTGACTCCACCACCAGCGTGAGCGGAATAACATCGCCCGCAACAATCGGCTTCTTCAGATTCATCAGCATGAGGTGAAAACCGCCGGGCTCCAGCAAGACGGTCTTGCCCTTCGGTAAATCAATCGCCTTCAATTCGCGCATCCGCATCACGTCGCCGTCCATTTTCATTTCATGCATTTCCACGCGCGGCACTGCGGGGCTGGATACGCTCACCAGGCGCACATCGGCATCCGACCGAATCTGCATATAGGCGCCGCTGACCTTTTGGCCCGGCATGGTGGCGCGCGCCCAGGCATCGGTCACGCTGATACTGGCGGCCCAGGCGGGCAGGCTGGCGGCGCTGATCAGCAGTGCCGCGGCAAGCATGGTTTTCATCGATTTCTCCTTGGCAGAACACGTTTAGAATTTTACATTCACGCCAGTGTAAATCGATCGCCCCATGCCGGGAACCGGCGTGCCCCAGGCAACATCGGTTGCCGACATGGTTTTCCCCTGACCGACATACGCCCCACCCAGCGGATAGTTGTAAAGTCTATCGAAGACATTCTCGATGCCGACATCGAACCGGGCCTGTTTCCACGCATAGCTGCTGCGCAGATTCAGCAAGCCGTAGCCCGCGGTTTTGACTTCGTTGCGGGTTTGCGACACATCCGTCTTGGCATCCACCAGCTGGGCCTCGACGGTGTGGGTCCAATTGCCGAGACTTTGAACTACGGCCAGTTTCGCATTCAACGGCATGATGTTGTAGAGATTGTCGCCGGTCGTCCGGTTCTCGCCGTTGACGTAGTTCAACAAACCGGTAGCCGTGAAACTGCCGTAAGCGCTGGTTTTCGCCAGTGGGAAATAACCGGAAATATCCAGGCCGTAGAGGCGCGCCGACTGGTTAACAAACTGGAGATAAACAAAGCCTGTCGTGGCGGTCTGGTTGGCTGCGCCGCAGTTCGAATTTGCAGAGCGGCAACGCCTGGCATCGATGTAGTCATCAATATGCGTATAGTAGGGCGTGACTTTCAGCCCCCATTTTTTTTGGTCGGCATCATGCCAGTCGACGGTAGCGCTCAGGGTATGGGCCACTTCCGGTTTCAGGTCGAGATTGCCGACATAGCCATTGCCGTCGCCTGCCATGTTGACCATGCGCATCGCCATCCCGCCGGTCGACCAGCTGTAGCGTTCGTAGAGGTTGGGCGAGCGGGTTTTCCGGGCATAGCCGAACTCGATCGTGCGCGTGGCATCCGGCGTGTAGCGGGCCAGCGCGGCGAGGTCCAGGTTGCGGTCGGTGCGGCTGCGGTCGCTCGCATTGAAGGCTGCCGATTCCGCAGGGTATTGAGCCATGCTGTTGTAGCCCTGCACGGTTCCCGTATTCATATCCACCGTTTCGTGACGCACGCCGAATTGCGTGAGCCACTCCGGGTTCCACTGCGCGTCCCATTCGGCGAAGAGGGCCAGACGGTCGCGTTCGCCGTCACGGATATTCCAGAATGTATTCGGCGACATGCCGCCGGTGCCGGACGGCGGCCACCAGTCGTTCAGGCGGTACTGCTGGACTTCGCCGCCCACCCGGAGCAGGTCGCGCGCCGAAAGCACGATGTCCGCCTTGACCAGCGCGCCCGTATTTTTCCCCTCCGTATCCATCGGCATGCCCGGTGCGGTGCCGTACCAGAATTGCTTGTCGTCGCCAAACTGCATCTTGTGCCGCGTGTGCTCGTTATAGGCGCGGGCTTCCAGCTTGCCCCAGTCGTATTGACCCTCGTAGCGCAGGTTGACCTGCTCGCTGTCGTTGCCGGTCATGTCCATGCGCTGGTTGGGGAACCCCTGGTAGGGAATGTCCTGCACCCCCAGCTTCAGTTCGACCAGATGGTTTTCATGGCGTAGCGCCAGACCGAGCGAGTGATTCGTCGATTGATACCTGGACGACCCGACCTCGTCGCCGTCCAGCCAGCCCCGGCCCACCGCCGCCAGCCCGGCCGGCTTAAAGGCCACGCCAGCCGTGTAGTTGCCGGATTTCGCGGTCGATCCGCTATACGTCATGCTCAGCATTTCGCTTGCAAGGGTCGCCGCAACATTACCGCCCACGGCATTGCCATTGCTGCGATAGAAAGCGCCGGCCTCGCCCTTGAGCAAGGTGCCCTGCCCCGCAGCGGCAAACGCCGGCTCGGGAGACTTCACCAGGATGGCGCCGCCGATGCTGTCGCCGCTTACGCTCACCGGCGCGATGCCGGAAAACACCTGGATGCTGGCTACATTGCCTGGATCAATGTAAGAAAGTGCGGGGTTCATATGGTTTCCGCACGCTGAAATCAGGTCCATGCCATCGACCTTGATGCGCAGGCGGTCGTCCCCCAGGCCATGGAGAACCGGCAGGCTGGAAACGCCGCCGGCACCGTAAAAGCTCATACCCGGGACATCCCGGAGAAGGCTGGCCGTGTCGCTGGTGGCGGCCCGCAGGGACGGCAAATTTGCCACGTCGATACCGATCGGCGTGGTGACTTCCGGCGTGCCTTCCACCACGACCGTCGGCAGCAGCATGGGTTCATTTGCGCTGACCGCAACGGGCAACAGGCTGACAGCAATCAGCAGGGGCAACTGAAGCGGGGCGAAAGCGGGCATTTGCATGGCGTGGGCCGACTGAAAAAGGGATTCAATTGTCGTTTTTTGGCCGCCATCCCGGAATGTGACATATCGCCGCAGCCCACGGCGCATCGCAGCGCGCGCATTACAATGCCGCCATGCCGTCCACGCGCGATTCCACCCTGCTCTCCACCCTACCTGCCCGCGCCCTGCTGGGGCGGTTGATGGCGGTGCGCGTGTCGCTGATTGCCGGCTGGGCAGCGGGCATCGCCTGGCTGCACTGGGGCCTCGCCATCCCGATGCCGCTGTTGCCGA
>JADMKH010000237.1 GCA_018780025.1 Thiobacillus sp. | reverse complement strand
ACGCGAAGCCGCGCTGCGCGCCGAATACCCCGGCTGCATCGTGATGAGCGCGCGCAACCCCGACGACGTCGCCAAGTTGCATCAGGCGATTCTTGCGTTCTTTCAGAAGGATCTGGTCGAGGCCGAGTTGTTTCTGCCCTGGTCGGCCCAGCAGCTGCGCGGCGAGCTGTTCGCGCGCTGCGAGGTGCTGGAGGAGCGCGCCGAGGAAGAAGGCGCGTTCTTCCGCGTGCGCGGCGAGCAGGCGGCGCTGGATAGCTTGCGTGAGCAGTTGGCGCGGGCGGGTTGAGCGGGTTGCATCAGGGTTAAAGCGGGTGCAGATAAGCCCCCATGCCCGTTTCCGGGGATGGGGGCTTACGCCTTGTTGGCAGAAGCAAAGCCTGTGCTGGCATGGTGCAGGGCCAGTTCCTGCTTGATCCATTCGATAAAGACTTTGGTGCGCGCCGGTAAGAGCCGCGCGTGCGGGTAGACGACATGGATCGGCCGCGGCGGCGGCTCGAACGATTCCAGCACGACTTGCAGGCGATCCTGCGCAATGTGATGCGCCACCTGATACGAGATGAACATGCCGAAACCCAGCCCCGCCAGGCAGGCTTCTGCAGCCGGGGCGACATGGTTGAATTCCAGGTTGCCGGTGACCGGCACCGTGAATTGTTTGCCGTTTTCGTGAAACGTCCACCACGGCCCCGCGCCGCCGGAGAACCGCACGCAGTTGGCCTTGAGCAGGTCTCTCGGGTGCTGTGGTATTTCATGGCGGCTGAGATAGTCCGGGCTGGCGACGACCATGCGGCGTACGCTGCCCAGGGGTTGCGCAACCAGGGATGAATCCTCCAGCGCACCGATGCGTATGCCCACATCGATTTTTTCTTCCAGCAGGTTGACCACGCGATCGAGCAGCAGCAGGTTGACGCGCACCTTGTCATGTTTCTGCACAAAGCGCGTGACCGCGGGCGCGACATACATCTGCCCGAACAGCACGGGCGCGGTGAGGGTGAGCTGGCCGCTGGGTTCGACTGCGTCTGTGGTCAGGGCCGATTCGGCATCCTGGACGGCCGCCAGCAACTGGCGGCAGCTTTCGATGTAATGACGGCCTTCTTCGGTCAGGGAAATACGTCGCGTGGTGCGATTGAACAGGCGGATGCCCAGATGCGCTTCCAGTGCCGCCAGCGTGCGCACGACAGCGGGGGGCGAGGAACCCAGCGTGGCTGCGGCAGCCGTCAAACTGCCTTCATCGGCAATGCAGACGACGGTGTGCATGGCTTTGAGCTTGTCCATGCGCTGCATTATTCCACTTTATGCATCAGTCTTGTGTGGGGCGCACCATTTATTCATTAATTGGCGGTGACCACAATGCACTCAGCACTTCGTCGTGTTCATTCCAAATGTTTAAAAGGAGTCCGATGTGAAACCCGCTGCCGCTGTTCCTGCTCAAGCCATCAAGCTTCACCGTTTTTTCCTCTCCGGCCATAGCCACCGTGTCGAGTTGTTTCTGTCCTTGCTCAGGCTGCCTTATGCGCTGGTGGACGTGGATCTCGCTGCCGGCGCGCACAAGCAGCCGGCGTTTCTGGTGATGAACCCGTTCGGTCAGGTTCCGGTGATGCAGGACGACGATATCACCCTGGCCGATTCCAATGCGATTCTGGTTTATCTGGCGACTCAATATGACTCGGGCCAATGGCTGCCGTGCGACCCGGTTGGCGCCGCTGCCGTGCAGCGATGGCTTTCGGTGGCTGCCGGGCCGCTCGCGTTTGGCCCGGCGACAGCCCGGCTGGCGACGGTTTTCAAGGCTCCGGTTAATGTTGAAGAAGCCATTGCGCGGGCCAACGATCTGTTTGCCGTGATGGAAGCCGAACTTAAAATGTCAGCCTTCCTGGCAGGCAACACACCGACCATCGCGGACATCGCCAATTACACTTACATTGCGCACGCGCCAGAAGGCAATGTCTCACTCGATCCGTATCCGCAGATTCGCAGCTGGTTGCAGCGCATCGAAGCCCTGCCTGGCTTTGTGCCCATGGCCAAATCCGAGGTTGGGCTGGCCGCCTGAGATGAACGCGCCGGATGATCTGCCGGTGTTTCACGAAGGCGAATGCCTGATGCAGGCGCGAGCGGGTGTGCGCGACCGCATGGCCGCACTCGGGCAACACGTAATACGCACCTTCATGACCGAGCAGCACCAGGCATTTTTTGCCCAGCTGCCGTTCGTCGTTGTGGGGAGTGTGGATGCGGCGGGACAACCCTGGGCATCCATCCTCACTAATCCGCCTGGGTTTATCAGCAGCCCCGATGCGCACCAACTCCTGATTCGTGCCCAAGCGCTCACCGCCGATCCGCTGCGCGAGACGCTTGTCCCGGGGGGCAGCATTGCACTGCTGGGAATCGAGCAGCACACGCGTCGTCGCAACCGCATGAACGGCGTCGTCGAGCGCATCGACGACGATGGCTTGCTGGTAGGTGTTCAACAAAGCTTTGGCAATTGCCCCAAATACATTCAGGCGCGCCAGGCGGAATATGTGAAACGCGAAGGCGCGGGCAGCGTTCATCACGACACGACATTGAGCGAAACGGCCTACCAAATCATCACGCGCGCTGACACGTTATTTATCGCCACCGCTCATCCCGGTGCCAATCATGGTGCCACGCAATCACATGGGTTGGAGGAAGAGGGGGACGGGGCGCATGGCGTGGACGTATCGCACCGTGGCGGCAAGCCCGGCTTTGTGCGTGTCGATAGCGACAACACCCTGACCCTCCCCGATTTTGCCGGGAACCGTTTCTTCAATACCCTCGGCAATATCATGCTGAATCCGCGCGTGGGCCTGCTCCTTTTCGATTTTGAAACCGGTGACGTGCTCTACCTTGCGGCCGATGCCGAGATTGTGTTCGATGGGTCTGAGGTGGACGCTTTTGCGGGCGCCGAGCGACTGTTGCGGTTAAGTATTATGGAAGTCAGGCACGTTGTTGCCTCGCTGTCCCTGCGCTGGAAGGGTGAAGTGCAGATATCGCCTTTTCTGATGCATACAGGAAGCTGGACAGCTTAAGAAGCCTGATCGTTACCCTGGCCGCAAAGAATACAGCGGGACTATTTAGCTTGTGGGCAACGCCGTGGCGATTTTTCGATTGGCCAGTTCCAGCTCGGCGGCAAGCTGGCGTATTTGCGCGCGGTCCTTGTCGCAAACCTGTTTCATCTGCGCCATCCGTTGCGCTGCCACCAGGCGGGTGTGCAGGATTTTTGCGTTGAGAGTGCTCGACACATAACCGTCCGCGCCGCCTTCGTAAGCCTGGATTGAATGTTCCACATTGTGGTGGTCATCCATTATCAGGATATAGATGCCGTGGCCTTCCCCGGTTTGGCGCAGTGTCTGGCACAGGGCCAGGCCATCCACCTGTTTGAGGTTGCAGTGCGCGATGATGACCTGAGGCAGCACTTCCAGCACCAGCGCCATGGCGGAATGGCCATCGCTGGCTGCATAGACGGCATGATGGCCATCCTCCGCCAGCAGGGCCATGGTTTTGCGGCGGGTGAACTCGTTGCTGTCGGCCACCACGATTCGCAGCGATGAGACGTTTTTCGCGGTCGTTTCGCTTTCCTGGGCAAGTTCGGCAAAGGCGGGCAAGGGTTCGGTGTGAATTTGCAGCAAGGTGCCCCAGTCATGCCATTCGGCAATCACGTCATCGATCAAATAGGCGACATCTTCAGCCGGGATGTCGAGTTTGGCCGCTTGCGTCAGACATGCCCGGGTCAATTGCGGACGTTGATCTGCATTGCATAGCGCAAGGTCGGCCAGCCAATGCGCCAGGCGCAGCATCAAAATCAAGCTGTTGGTGCGCGCGTCCTCGATGTTGATCGAATGATCCGGCGCTTCATAAAGCGCCATCGGCTGGGTGAATACACCGGGAATGCCCCAGTCCGCCAGCATGGCGCTACCCAGTTCGATGTGGTCGGTATCCAGGTGGGCGCATTCGTGAGCAGTCAGCGATTGTGCAGGGTTGGCCTGATAGGCCGTCAGCACGTCGCTGTATTGCTTGGGATAGAGGGTTGCCAGTGCCAGCTGGCCAATTTGCGCCAGCAGGCCGCAGAGGAACAGCTCACTCGGTTCGCCCACCCGCATGCGCGCGGCAAGTGCCTGCATGGACAGCGCCATCAGCAGCGAATGCGACCAATATCTCGGGTAGTCGAACGCTGCGCATCCGCCGTCGCGGTACTGGTCGACCAGGGAAAACCCCAGTGCAAGCTGGCATACCGATTTGATCCCTTTGCGCGCAACCGCTTCCTGCACTGAAACCACCGGGCGCGAAATTTGAGTAGCACTGTTGGCCAGCTTGATCAGGCGGCTGGACAAGGCGGGATCGGTTTGTATCGCAAGCGCAATCTCGCCCAGTGTCACGTCATCGCGCCTGGATAAGGCAAGCACGGCCAGTGCAACGCCTTTGGGGCTTGGCAGTTGATCATTGATGGGGTGGAGACTGGGTTGCATCTTCAGCGGTCAATCTCTATTCGTTGGCTATCAACAATGGAATCGACCGGTTTTCAGGGAAATAAAGGCTGGCCAGATGAATTATTGTGCGCGGGGGCATTCAAGTCCGGGCGTGTCGTTTTCTGCTTTTCACGCGGCAGATCGCTTGACGACAGGCGGGCAATAAAAACCCCCTGCCTGTTTCGCAGGGGGTTGATGTGAAGGGCAGTGCAACGACTTTCAGCTGTCAGTCATCGTCGCCGCACTGCGGGTGGCCCAAGCCTAGTTTTTTTGTTTGGTGATGGCCATGGTCTTGTCGTTGCCGGTGCCGGAATGCTGCACGTTGACGAACAGGGTGTGTGGATCCTTGCCGAAGTAGATGCCGGTGCCTTCGGCCGGCTTGTCCTTCAGCGACGCAAACAGATGCACGCCGTCCTTGTAGCCGTCGCCATTGGCGTCTTCCGAGTTCGGGTCGTACACCCAGATGTCGCTGAAGTTGTTGTCTTCAACCATCCACAGCTTGCCGTCCGGACCATTGGCCAGGTTGTCGACCTTGGCAAAGCCGGTCACCCCGGCTGTGGTAGCCGTGGGCTGCACCTCGAACGGAACATTCTTGCCGGGCACGACCACAAATTTCGTGGAAGGCTGCTCACCCAGGTTGACGGCCAGCACCGCGCCCACGGAATAGCCAGCGGCGTTCTTGCCGCTGGTGTTGGCGGAGTTATCTGCGTCCTCGCAGGTCAGCGCCACATACAGGGTGCTGTCGATGCGCTCCAGATCTTCGGGACGGCAGAACTCGGTGGCGCCCACAGCTGCAGCGGCCACACGGGCGCTGATCTGCACCTGGGTCATGTCCAGGGCCAGCCATTCGGCGGCACCGGTCTTGGCGCCGTTCATCACTTTGAGCGCATACAACTGACCGCGGGAAAGATCGCCGTAGGTTTCCGGCACAAACTTGTAAATCGCACCGGTACGGGCTTCGTCGATCACGTAGACGTTGCCTTCGGCATCGATCTCGATCCCCTCATGGGACAAGGCGCCCAGCATCGGCCGCACGGTCACGCTCTCAGCAGACATGGGGTCCTTGGGGTCGAGCCTGAGTTCATACAGCAGGCCGCTTTTGGCATTGGGCGCAGCGGGGTCGGGGAGGACGGAGTTGATCACTTCTTCGGCAAACAGGATGGTCTGCCAGGGCGTCCAGACGATGCCGTCGAGCGCCTCCCAGTCGGCGCGACCGACCACTTCCTTGGCCATGCCGGTTTTCAGGTCCACCACGGAGACCGCGCCGCCGCTGCCGCCGTCGATTCGCGCGGAGTTGCTGCCGCGCACTTCGTGGGTACGGTAGAGGTAACGCCCGGCGTGCTTGCCGGTCTCGTTAACCGTGTTCATGTCATTCCAGTCGTTGCCGAGGTAGATGTCCAGATTGCGCTCGTCGGAGACGATGGACTGGACGTAGCCGCTGGGGATGACCCAGGGGGTGGTGGCGATATCGCCATCATTTTCCATGCCGTAGGCGGAGCTGGCGATGGGGTTGAACGGCATGGGGCCATTTACAACAGCGTCTGCCTGGACATGCGCCGAGAAGGCGGTAATCAAGGACAGGACAAGCGTGGATGATTTCATTGGAACTCTCCTGAAACGATGGGTTGCGTAAGCGATGGCGACATGGTCATGCCGCACGTTGCATTGTTCTTGGGCAGTGTTACCGGGCTATGATGGTCTGGTGAAGCTTGGTCGAATCGTCCCAGGATACGCCCCCTAGTGTGCATGTTGCGCACGCGCCTGGCTCAGGCTTGCGGGTGGGGTTGCCTTG
>JADMKH010000037.1 GCA_018780025.1 Thiobacillus sp. | reverse complement strand
GCTTCTCCGGTCTGGTGCTGGCCATCGCGCCGGTCGACATCCAGTTGCACGACACTTACTACGTGGTGGCGCATTTCCACTATGTGCTGGTTTCGGGTGCCTTGTTTGCGATCTTTGCCGGCCTTTACTACTGGCTGCCGAAGTGGACTGGCCACATGTACAGCGAGACGCTCGGCAAGTGGCACTTCTGGCTGTCGGTCATCGGCATGAATATCGTGTTCTTCCCGATGCACTTCCTGGGGCTGGCCGGTATGCCGCGCCGCATTCCCGACTATGCGCTGCAGTTCACCGAGTTCAACCAGATTGCAACCGTGGGCGCGTTTATTTTCGGTTTCAGCCAGTTGATCCTGTTGATCGTGGTCCTGAAGGCAATTAAAGGCGGTGAAAAAGCTACGACCCAGGTATGGGAAGGTGCTGAAGGCCTGGAGTGGACGGTGCCGTCGCCCGCGCCTTATCACACCTTTGAAACTGCGCCGGTGTTGAAATGAGCGCAGGCACGACTGACAAGCGCAATTCCAAGGCGCGCACAGCAATACTTTTGGCAGTGTTCGCCCTGGGGCTGTTTTTGTTCACCCTGTATTCCGGGCTGAAATAAGCATGGCGCTGGGCAATGCCACAACCCTGACCAAGCTTCTTGTTGTGTCATTGATGATGTTCGGGTTTGGCTTTGCCCTGGTTCCCTTCTATTACAAGATTTGTGAAGTGACGGGAATCAACTCGGGCGCCGAACAGGTGCTGGTTAAAAACACGCAGGTGGATACCCGCCGTTGGGTGACCCTTGAGTTCGATGCCAACACCAACGCCGGAATGCCGTGGCAGTTCAAGCCCGCTCAACGCATCATGAAGGTGCACCCGGGTCAGCTGGTGCAAGTGGAATACGAAGTGGTCAACACAAGTGACCGGGCAATGGTCGGGCAAGCGGTGCCGAGCTATGGGCCGAGACGTGCTGCAGCGTTCTTCAAGAAAATTGAATGCTTTTGCTTTACGCCGCAAACCCTGGCTGCGGGAGAAAGCCGCCGGATGCCCGTGTTGTTTGTATTGGACCCGGCAATGGACAAGGATGTGCATACCGTGACCTTGTCCTACACGTTTTTTGAAAGCGAGCAGAAGGCAAAAACCTCGGGCTTGAAGCCAGCGTTGCCAAATGGCTGAACGAAGTCATCTGAAAGCTGCACTGGCTGTTTTCTGGAGTTTTTTGGGTGTACGCAAACGGCGCGACTACGACACCGACTCGCAGGATCTGACCCCGGCTCAGGTCGTGATAGCCGGGCTGATCGGTGGCGTGACGTTTATTCTAACCATGCTGCTGGTGGTGTATTTGGTGCTGAAGTTTGTGAAATGAACAATCATTAGATAAGGAAAAAGGGGAAGACATGAGTTTGGCACAAACTGATAAATATTATCTGCCGCAACCTTCGCTCTGGCCGATCATAGGCTCGTTCGCACTGTTCCTGATGGCGATTGGCGGTGTAATGGCCATGCGCGAGATCGACAATGGCGGCTGGATACTCCTCGCGGGACTGGCGGTCATGTTCTACATGATGATCGGCTGGTTCAGCGAAGTGATTCGCGACAGCGAAGCAGGCCGTTTCAACAAGCAGGTTGATTCTTCATTCCGCTGGTCGATGAGCTGGTTCATCTTTTCCGAGGTGATGTTCTTCGCCGCCTTTTTCGGGGCGTTGTTTTACACGCGCGTACTTTCGGTCCCCTGGTTGGGTGAGGCCGAAACAGGAAGCTTGCTTTGGGATGGCT
Source organism: Thiobacillus sp. (assembly GCA_018780025.1). Lineage (GTDB taxonomy): Bacteria > Pseudomonadota > Gammaproteobacteria > Burkholderiales > Thiobacillaceae > Thiobacillus. The sequence continues at coordinate 4,533 of JADMKH010000037.1, read as the reverse complement.
TCAAGGCCACCTGGCCGACTGCGGGCCCCGGTTTAACCGCCGATGGGTTTCAGTTCACGCCGATGGGCGCGTGGGGTTTGCCCGCGATCAACACCCTGTTGCTGTTGACTTCTGGCGTCACGGTGACGTGGGCGCATTGGGGGCTGAAGAAAAGCAATCGCAGCCAGTTGATACTCGGATTGGCCATGACGGTGGCATTGGGTGTCGCCTTCCTCGGTCTGCAAGCCTATGAATACCACCATGCCTACACAGAAATGGGCCTGACCCTGGGCGCAGGCGTCTACGGTGCGACTTTCTTCATGTTGACCGGATTCCACGGCTTTCACGTATTGGTTGGCACGATCATGTTGATTGTCATGCTGCTGCGTTCGATTGCTGGCCACTTCACTGCCGAGCATCACTTCGCCTTTGAGGCCGTGTCGTGGTACTGGCACTTTGTTGATGTGGTTTGGGTATTGCTGTTTATCCTGGTTTACTGGTTGATATAAGTAATCGGGTTAAGTCAGTCCGGGGAATGCATCCGTAACCCCGGCACAACAAAAAGCCGCGTCCAGCGCGGCTTTTTGTTGTGATGAGCAGCGGGTTATCGCAGCCCGGTTTGTGGGATGATTCCCAGGTAATAGCTGCCCATCAGCAGGATAAACAGGGTAAGCGAGAGTCCTACGCGTACGGTCAGCATTTTGACGGTGCGGTCGGACTGTCCCTTGTCCTTGATGAGATAGTAGAGTGCGCTGGCAAGGCTGGCGAGAATGAAGACGATGAACAGCAAGGCAAGAATGCGCATGAAGGAGACCGCTCGGCAAAATTTCAGTCTAACCGGATTGTCGGCAGCGTGCACTTGCTGAACCTGCGATGGGGCCGCTGGCGCTTTGCCCCGACCGTGTGGCCGACGCTGGCTGCATTGTTTTTCTTTGTGCTGACCCTGTGGCTGGGCAACTGGCAGAGCGAACGCGCCGATACCAAGCGCGCCCTGCAGGCGCGCTACGATGCTGCCCTGGAAGAAGCGGCCATCCATGTCGGCGGCACGCTGCTTGATCGCGACAGTGTGTTGTACCGTCGCGTGGAAGTGGAAGGCACGTTTGACGATGCCCAAACTATTCTGCTGGATAACCGGGTGTACAACGGGGTGGCGGGTTATCACGTGCTGACGCCGCTTAAAATCCAGGGCGGGCAGTTCGCCATTCTGGTGAATCGGGGCTGGATTGCGATGGGCCGCAGCCGTGATCAACTTCCAGAGACGCCAGCGCCTCAAGGTGTCATCAAGCTGGTTGGCATGGCGACGGATCCGCATAGCCGCTATGTCGAATTGATGCAGGGCACGTCGCAGGGACGGGTTTGGCAAAATCTGGATTTTGAGCGCTTTGCGGCAAGCTACAGCGCACGCCTGCAACCGGTTTTGTTGCTGCAGACCAATCGGCTGGAAGATGGCTTGGTACGCGACTGGCCGCGTCCGGATACGGGGGCCAGCATGCATGTCAGCTACGCCTTCCAATGGTACAGTCTGGCAGCGACACTAACTGTGTTGTGGCTGGTATTGAATGTGAAACGTCATCGTGACGATGACAGGTGATGGTTCCGGTGTTGGGAATAATTAAAAGCATGAACTTGACTTCGCGCAGTAGGTTTCTTTTGTTGGTCGGCGTATTTGTGGTGCCGGTGGTTGCCGCTTATCTGGCTTACTTCGGCTGGCGGCCGGCCGGGCATACCAATTATGGGGCGCTGCTGACGGCAACGCCCTTGCAGCAGACGCAGGGCGCCGTGCTTGACGGCCAACCCTATACGCTGGACACCCTGCAAGGGAAATGGGTGATGGTGCATGTGGGGCCGGCACAGTGCGACGCAGACTGCGCGAAGCAGCTGTATCTGATGCGGCAAACGCGAATCACCCAGGGCAAGGCGCAGTCCCGGATCGAACGGCTGTGGGTGCTGACCGATACTGCCACGCCGGATGCAGCGCTTTTGCAGGAACATCCGGGTTTGCTGGTGTGGCGCCCTGAGAGCCCGGGCTTCATCGAGCAATTTCCCGCCGTACAAAATCGGGCCGCCCATATTTATCTGCTTGATCCTTTGGGCAATCTCATGCTCCGGTTTCCCGAGAACCCCGACCCCAAAGGGATGATGAAAGACCTCAAACTGTTGCTCAAAGCCTCGCAGATCGGCTGACCATGACTTTTTATCGCAACCTTATTCTGGCAGCCTTGCTGCTGACGCTGGGCGTAGTGAGTCTGGGCGCCTACGTTCGGCTGTCCGATGCAGGCCTGGGCTGCCCCGACTGGCCGGGATGCTACGGCAGCGTGACCCCTCATCACGCCGCAGAATCGATCAATGCTGAACTGGCGGTGCGACCGGACGGCCCGGTATCGCATGCCAAGGCGTGGAAGGAAATGGTCCACCGCTATTTCGCCGGAACCCTGGGCCTGCTGATCCTGGCCATCGCGGTGCTGAGTTGGCGCAACCGACGCGATACGCGCGGCGGCATGGGCTTGCCGCTGCTGCTGCTCGGGTTGATCATTTTTCAGGCGATGCTGGGGATGTGGACCGTCACCAAGCTGCTCAAGCCCCTGATCGTCACTGGGCATTTGCTGGGGGGCATGGCCACGTTCGCGATGTTGCTGTGGCTTTGGTTACGTGAGTGTGGCCAACACACGCATGCCTACTATGCGCGCGTCGACCATCTGCGTGGCGCGGCTTTGCTGGGGCTGGTTCTGGTCGTGATCCAGATTGCGCTGGGCGGCTGGGTCAGCACCAACTATGCAGCCCTCGCCTGCACTGACTTCCCGATGTGCCAGGGCACGTGGATGCCGGCCATGGATTTTGAACACGCATATACCCTGCACCGTGAATTGGGAGAGACGGCATCCGGCGATTTGTTGCCGCTCACCGCGCTCACCGCAATCCATTGGGTGCATCGTGTGATGGCCTTGATTCTGACCGTGTATCTGGGCTGGCTGGCTATCCGGTTGTTTCGCGCACCGGGATACACCGGTATGGGCCTGTTGATTTGCGTGCTGCTGGCGCTGCAGGTTTCGCTGGGTATCAGCAACGTATTGTTGAGCCTGCCACTGGCATTGGCGGTTGCACATAATGCGGGTGCCGCACTATTACTATCGAGCCTGGTGGTGCTGAATCACCGGGTACGCAGGAGATGAGCATGGAATCCTTGTTGATCCAGGGGGCAGCCTGCCGCTGCCAGCAGTTTTTGGCCTTGTGCAAGCTGCGCGTGGTGAGCCTGATTGTCTTCACGGCCGTGATCGGCATGTTTCTCGCGGTGCCCGGTTTTCCGGGCTGGAATGCATTATGGGCGGGCACGCTCGGCATCGCGCTGGTTGCCGGGGCGGCGGCGGCATTCAATTGTCTGGTGGAGCAGAAAATCGATGCGGTCATGGCCCGGACGCGCGCGCGTCCGTTGCCGCGCGGCGAGTTGAGCAATACGCAAACACTGATTTTCTCGGGCGTGGTGGGAGGCACGGGCCTGTTTTTGCTGAACTACTATGTCAATCCGCTCACTATGTGGCTCACCCTGGCCACATTTGTCGGGTATGCCGTGATTTACACGATTATTCTGAAACCGGCCACCCCGCAAAATATCGTCATTGGCGGCGCTTCCGGTGCGATGCCGCCAGTGCTGGGCTGGGTCGCTGCAACCGGAGAAATCCACCATGATGCCTTGCTGTTGTTCCTGATTATCTTCGCCTGGACGCCCCCGCATTTTTGGGCGCTGGCGCTTTACCGGCGCGAAGAATATGCCAAGGCCGGCCTGCCGATGTTGCCCGTGACGCATGGCGAAGCCTATACGCGCCTGCATGTGCTGCTCTACACCTTGCTCTTGTTTGCGGTGACCATGTTGCCCGTCGGTACGGGCATGGGGGGCTGGATCTATCTGGTCGGCGCCGTGCTGCTGGGCGGACGTTTTATTCATTACGGCTGGCGCTTGTACCGTCATTACAGCGATGCGCTGGCGAAAGAGACCTTCCGCTTTTCCATCTGGCACTTGAGTTTGTTGTTTGCCGTCATGCTGGTCGATCACTACTTCCCGATACCCATTTGATTTTTATGGGTAATTGAGCGGGTTTCTGGATATTCGGACAAGATTGTTTTATATTGTGCTCAATCTATAAAGACGAGCGCAAGATGATTCTTTCACGTACCAGTCAGTACGCCGTGCAGGCGCTGATCTATATGGCGACCCAGCCCAACGCGACGCCTGTCTTGAACAAGGACATTGCTTCCCAGCTCGGGGTGCCCGCCCCCTATCTGGCTAAAATTCTCCAGAGTCTGGCCAAGGGCAATCTGTTGTTTTCCTTTCGCGGCCGTCTGGGCGGGTTCTGTTTGCGGGAAAGCGGCGACAAAATCAGCCTGATGCAGATCCTTCTGTTGACCGAGGGCCCCGTGTTTACGCAAAGCTGTTTGTTGGGTCTGAAGGTTTGCAGTGATGAAACCGCTTGCCCACTGCATTTCCGCTGGGTTCCGGTGAAGAAGAAAATCATGGATCTGCTGCAAGACACCACGCTCGAAAAGCTTGCGAACGCCGTT
>JADMKH010000049.1 GCA_018780025.1 Thiobacillus sp. | reverse complement strand
GGGGCTGGAAACCTGCGCCACGCTGGGCATGCTGAAGGACGGCCAGGCCGAGCAGTTGAAGGACGCCGGCCTCGATTACTACAACCACAACCTCGACACCGCGCCCGAGTTTTACGGCGACGTCGTCACCACGCGCCAGTACCAGGATCGCCTCGACACGCTGGAGCGGGTGCGCCAGGCCGATCTGCACGTGTGCTGCGGCGGCATCGTCGGCATGGGCGAGTCGCGCACCCAGCGCGCCGGACTGATCGCGCAACTGGCATCGCTCGACCCGCAACCCGAATCGGTGCCGATCAACCTGCTGGTGCAGGTCGAGGGCACGCCGCTGGCCGGTACCGAGGCGCTCGACCCGCTGGAGTTCGTGCGCACCATTGCGGTGGCGCGGATCTGCATGCCGAAAAGTTTTGTGCGGCTGTCGGCCGGTCGCCAGCAGATGAGCGACGCGGTGCAGGCGCTGTGTTTCCTTGCCGGCGCCAACTCGATTTTCTATGGTGAGAAACTGCTCACCACCGGCAACCCCGAGTGGGAACGCGACCAGCGCCTGTTCGATTCGTTGGGTTTGACGGCGTTGTGACGTTCTCGTCGCTGACCCGCCTGCAACTGGGGCTAGCGGCGCTGAAAGCGGATCACCTCGAACGCCGGCGCCTGCTGCTCGATGGCGCGCAGGGCGCCCACGTCACGATCGACGGCCAGCGCGTCGTCTCGTTTTGCAGCAACGATTATCTGGGCCTCGCCGCCGACCCGGCGCTGGTTCAGGCCGCGCACACTGCGCTCGACCAGTGCGGCGTCGGCGCGGGCGCGGCGCACCTCATCAGCGGCCATCACCGCTTCCATCACGACTTCGAAGCTGCCTTCGCGCACTTCGTCGGCAAGCCTGCCGCGCTGCTGTTTTCAACCGGCTACATGGCCAATCTTGGCGTGCTGACTGCCTTGTGCGAGCGGCACAGTGAGGTGTTCGCCGACAAGCTCAACCATGCTTCGCTGGTCGATGCGGCCAGGCTTTCCGGCGCGACCTTCACCCGTTTCCGTCATCGCGATCTGGCGCAGCTCGAAGGCCAGCTGGAAAGCAGCGCCGCGCCGAAAAAAATGATCGTCTCCGATCTGGTGTTCAGCATGGACGGCGACAGTGCGCCGGTCGATGCGCTGCTCGATCTGGCCGAGCGCTACGACGCCTGGCTGTATCTCGACGACGCGCACGGTTTTGGTGTGCTGGGCGGCGGCCGGGGCGGCATGACCGAGCGCGCCCGCGCCAGCGACCGTGTGATTTATCTGGCCACGCTGGGCAAGGCGGCAGGCGTGTCGGGTGCGGCGGTGGCGACGCACGAAACCGTGATCGACTGGCTGCTGCAGAAGGCGCGGCCTTATGTCTACACCACCGCTTCGCCGCCGCTGCTGGCAGCGTGCCTGCTGGAAAGCCTGCGCCAGATCGAGGCGGGCGACGCGCGCCGAGCTGCATTGCGCGGCCACATTTTGCAACTGCGCGAAGGGCTGTCCGGTCTTGAACGTGGCACGCTGATGCCGTCCGGCACGCCGATCCAGCCGCTGGTGATTGGCGCCAATGCCGACGCGGTGCGGCTGTCGAAAAACCTGTTGCAGCGCGGCCTGCTGGTGCCCGCCATCCGCACGCCGACGGTGCCGGCAGGCACCGCGCGCCTGCGCATCACGCTGTCGGCCGCGCACAGCGTCGACGATGTCGCGCAACTGATTGCGGCGCTGCATGACCTCGCCTAAGCCCGTCATTGCGTTGCTGCACGGCTGGGGGATGAACGCCCGCGTGTTCGATAAGCTGGTTAATCGTCTGGCCAATGACTTTGACGTGCGTGCGCTCAGTTTGCCGGGGCACGGCGGCCGCGCTGTGCTTGCGGACAAAACCCTGAAGTGCTGGGCGGACGATCTGGCCAGCCAGCTGCCGGCGCATTCCACCCTGCTCGGCTGGTCGCTCGGCGGGCAGGTGGCGATGCGCGCGGCGATCGACCATCCCGACATCGTTGCGCGTTTGATTGTGATGTCGTCCACCCCCAGGTTTGTTACGTCGGATGACTGGGCGTACGGCATGGCCCTGCCTGCTCTACAGACTTTTGGCGCTGACTTGCTCAGTGACACGCAATCCACGTTGCTGAGATTTCTGAGTTTGCAGACGCGTGGCGTGGCAGACCAGAAGGCGCTGTTACAGCAGCTGCGCGCGGCTTTACTGGACGCGCCAAACAGCGACAGCGACGCGCTGAAGCAGGGGCTGGAACTGTTGTGCATGACCGACCTGCGCGCTGAATTACCCCGTTTGATGCAACCGGCTTTGGTGCTCCATGGCGGACTCGATACGCTCACGCCGGCCGCAGCCGGCGTGTGGTTGGCCGATCATTTACCCCACGCGCAGCATTGTGAAATTGAGCGCGCCGCGCACGCACCGCATTTGTCGCACGGCGATGAAGTGGCCGCAGAAATAGGACGTTTTATCCATGGCTGAAGCCGAACTCGATTTTGCCGAAGTGCGCCGCGCCTTCGATCATGCCGCCGCCAGTTACGATGCGCATGCCGTATTGCAGCGCGAGGTGTGCGACCGCCTGCTGGCGCGGCTGGACTTCATGACGCTGCAACCCGAACGCGTGCTCGATGTCGGTAGCGGGACCGGTTACGGTCTTGCGCATTTGCACCAGCGTTACGCGACGGCCGAGCTGTGTGCGCTCGATATCGCGCCGGCCATGCTGCACGCAGCGAGGGCGCGGCTACCGCAACCGGGCTGGGCGCAGCGCGCGCTGTCCACTGTGCTTAAGCGTGACGGTCAGCCGCACCACGCAATCTGCGCAGATATGGACCGCTTGCCGCTGGCGGATAACAGCATGAATCTCGTCTGGTCCAGCCTGGCCCTGCAATGGGCGCACGATCTTGAAGCGACGCTCAAGGGATTGCATCGGGTGCTGGCGCCGGGCGGCTTGCTGATCTTTGCCACCTTTGGCCCCGACACCCTGAAGGAATTGCGCGCCGCCTTCGCGGCGGTTGACGACGCACCGCACGTCAACCGCTTCATCGATCTGCACGACATCGGCGACATGCTCATCCATGCCGGATTTGCCAGCCCGGTAATGGAAATGGAAATGCTGACGCTGACCTACGCCGACCTCAAAATCCTGATGCGCGACCTCAAGGGCATCGGCGCGCACAACGCCGCCGCCTCGCGCAAACGCGGCCTGCTCGGCAAGTCGGCGTGGGCGCGACTGGAGCAGGCCTACGAAACGCATCGGCAGGATGGACGTCTGCCGGCCACCTTCGAGGTGATCTACGGCCATGCCTGGGCGGGCGATAAAAAGCGACGCGAGGATGGTCGCCAGGTCATCGAATTCAATATCGAAACACGTCGTCGCAAATTGGGATTGGCATGACGGCACGCGGGTTCTTTGTTACGGGTACCGACACCGGCGTCGGCAAGACCCGGGTCGCTGTGGCGCTGATTCAGGCCTTGCGCGCGCAAGGCCTGCGGGTCGCGGCGATGAAGCCGGTGTCGGCGGGCAACGAACCCGGCGAGCTGAATGAAGATGTGGTGGCGCTGATGCAGGCGGCCAACGTGGCAGCGAACGTATCCGATGTGAATCCCTATGCTTTTTCCGAGCCGATTGCACCGCATGTCGCGGCGCAACAGGCGGGCGTAACAATTGAAATAGCCCGCATTGCCGAAGCCTATGCTCGTCTTGCCGCAATGGCTGACGTGGTGGTGGTGGAAGGCGCAGGAGGATGGCGGGTTCCCCTGAACGAACACGAGGATATGGCCGACCTCGCGCAACGTCTGGGATTGCCGGTTGTGCTCGTGGTGGGGCTACGCCTGGGGTGCCTCAATCATGCGGTGCTGACGGCCGAATCCGTTTTGAGTCGTGACGTTCGCTGGGCCGGATGGGTTGGCAATCATATCGACCCGACGATGGCGCAACAGGCGAAAAATCTTGCTGCGCTGCATGTGCGTTTGCCCGAACCGTGCCTGGGCGTGCAGCACTTTATGCCTGCACCGGTTGCACCGACAGGCATTGCCCCATGGCTGAAGCTGCCTGATTTATTATCATATTAGAATACTCGATAATAACGATATTTAATAATCTAATCAATAACTTATACGGCTTCCCGGTCTTGTGTGAGCGGGGGGCATCGTGTACTGTCTGCGACTAATTGCCGCACGAGGTTTCCTTTTTTCCAGTATGGAACGGATGAATGCGAACGGTGGAGCACGCAGTCCGGCAGGCGCGTTTACTTTTTATTCGCGTCCCCGCTGTTCTTTAACGTGCACACAGGAACGCATCACATTCTGGAGTCTGGTCATTCTCTGTTTTGGTACGGCAATTGCATTTGCGGTACAGGGTTATTGGATGGTTTTGCCATTTGCAGGCCTGGAAATCGGCTTGCTGGCGTGGGCGCTTGAATCCCTGCGCACGCGTGAGAATAATTATGAAATCCTGACCATCGATGGCGACACGGTGGTACTGGAGTGGCGGTTGGGCAAGCAAAGCGGACGCCGTGAACTGAATCGTCAGTGGGTTCACGTGCAATGCGACTGCGCCACGCCCGGCAGAAATTGCCACCTCTGCGTGAAATCGCATGGTTTGGAAACGGAAGTCGGACATTATCTGAGCGACGAGGCGCGGCTGAAACTGGCCGTCACCCTGAAAAACAAGTTGCATGGTTAACGTGGCGCAGTAAGTTGTAGCGTATTTGCAGGACACGCCACTTCGAAAACGAATAACAGGGACGAGAGGACGGGGACGCAATGAAGAGCATGTGGAAACAGGCAGGAATGGTGGGCGCGGCAATACTGACGACCAGTCAGTCAGCGTTTTCAGAGTATGGATATAACCTGCAAGTGCCTGCGAGCCAGGTCGCGCAAGACGTTTTCCAGCTACACAATTTCATCATGTTGGTATGTCTGGGCATTTTCATCATAGTGTTCGGCGCAATGTTTTATTCGCTGCTCAAGCACCGCAAGTCAGTTGGACACAAGGCAGCGAATTTCCACGAAAACACAACGGTCGAGCTGGTCTGGACGGTGATTCCTTTTATTGTCCTGATGGGGATGGCCTATCCTGCCGCCAAGGTGGTGATCGACATGAAGGACACCTCAAACCCTGACATGACGATCAAGGTGACCGGCTATCAGTGGAAGTGGGGCTATGACTACCTGAACGATGACATCAGTTTTTACAGTGCGCTTGCAACTCCGCGAGAGCAGATAAACGGTGCGCAAGCCAAAGGTGCGCATTACTTGCTTGAAGTCGATGAGCCCATGGTGGTGCCGGTTGGCAAGCGTGTGCGTTTGCTGATCACGGCAAACGATGTGCTGCATGCCTGGTGGGTCCCCGCGTTGGGTGCCAAGCAGGATGCGATTCCCGGCTTTATCCGCGACATCTGGTTCAAGGCCGACAAAATCGGAACTTTTCGCGGCCAGTGTGTAGAGCTATGCGGTAAAGACCACGGCTTCATGCCCATCGTGGTTGAGGTGGTGTCGGAAGAAGATTACAAAGCCTGGGTTGCCAGGAAGAAAGGCACAGCGCAAGTTGCTGCGGCTGATAACACCAGGACATTCGATATGGCCGAGTTGGTCGGTCGCGGTGAAAAGGTTTATCAAGCCAATTGCGCAGCGTGCCACCAGGCCAACGGCATGGGCCTGCCGGGCGCATTCCCGGCCATTAGCGGCTCCGCGATTGCCACGGGTCCGATCGATGCCCATATCAACATGGTTCTGAACGGCAAGCCCGGAACCGCCATGGCGGCTTTTAAAGACCAGCTTTCAGATGCGGACATTGCAGCGGTGGTGACCTATCAGCGCAATGCATGGGATAACAAAGTGGGCGACGCCGCACAGCCGGCAGCGATCGCTTCAGCGCGTGGAGGCGCAGCCGAAGCTGCCGCCCCCGCCGCGCAATAAATAATCGAGAGGAGAGCACAGTCATGTCTGATGCAGCACACGCCCACGACGACCACGGACACCACGCGCATCCCACCGGGATCATGCGCTGGCTGACCACCACCAACCACAAGGATATTGGTTCACTCTATCTTTTCTTTGCGCTCTTCATGCTGTTCGTGGCGGGCTCAATGGCGTTGTTGATTCGCGCCGAACTGTTCCAGCCCGGCCTGCAGTTGGTGCACCCTGATTTCTTCAATCAGCTGACCACCATGCACGGGCTGATCATGATTTTTGGCGTGATCATGCCGGCCTTTTCCGGCTTTGCGAACTGGCAGGTGCCGCTGATGCTGGGTGCGCCGGACATGGCGTTCCCGCGCATGAACAACTGGGCTTTCTGGCTGCTGCCGGTCGCCGGTTTTTTCCTGATGGTGTCCTTCTGGTTGCCCGGCGGCGCGGTGGCGGGGGGGTGGACGATGTATCCGCCGCTCTTCATCCAGGGCGGCATCT
>JADMKH010000229.1 GCA_018780025.1 Thiobacillus sp. | reverse complement strand
AGCTGTGGAACGCCACCCGCTTCGCGCTGATGAACCTGGAAGGCCACGACTGCGGTCAGGACGCACGCCTGCCGATGGATTTTTCCGACGCCGACCGCTGGATTGCCGCACGCCTGCAACAGGCCATCGCCGAAGTGCATGCGGCATTCAAGGCCTACCGTTTCGACCAGGCCGCTCGCGCCGTCTACGAATTCGTGTGGGACGAATATTGCGACTGGTACCTGGAACTCGCCAAGGTGCAGCTGAACAACGGCACGCCCGAGCAGCAGCGCGCTACCCGTCGCACGCTGGCCACGGTACTCGAAACCACCCTGCGCCTGGCCCACCCCATCATTCCCTTCATCACCGAGGAACTGTGGCAGAAGGTCGCCCCGCTCGCCAGCGTGGCGGGCGACAGCATCATGCTCGCGCCCTACCCGCAGGCCGATGCAGGACAACTCCAGCCAGACAGCGTCGCCCGCATTCAGACACTGAAAGAGCTGGTCAACGCCTGCCGCACCCTGCGCAGCGAAATGAGCCTGTCGCCCGCCCAGCGCGTGCCGCTGGTCATCGAGGGCGACGCCGCTATGATCAAAGCGTTGGCACCCTACATCAGCGCACTCGGCAGACTCTCCGACGTCAGCGCCGTCACCACGCTTGCCGACGCCGACGCCCCGGTCGCCCTGGTCGGCGACATGCGGCTGATGATGGTGGTAGAAATCAACAAGGACGAAGAACGCGCCCGCCTCGCCAAGGAGATTGCCCGGATCAAAGGCGAGATGACCAAAGCGCAAGCCAAGTTAGGCAATGCCAGCTTCGTCGACAAAGCACCCGCTGCCGTCGTGCAGCAAGAGCAGGCGCGGCTGGCTGACTTTTCGACCATGCTGGAAAAACTGGAGGCCCAGCATGCCCGACTAGGCTGATTAACCGGTTTAACACCCAGCAAAAAAGCGCGGCTCTAACCGCGCTTTTTTGTTGTCCGTTAATGCCATGGCGGCAAGCAAACCCGACTACGCCGCATAAAAAAGCCGGGGTCATATGACCCCGGCTTTTATTCAGCCTAACTGATGCTGAAAATTACATCTTCCAGCTGTACTGGATACCCAGCGAGTTCTGATACATCTGGATTTTATCGACACCACCGCCAAATGGTGCAGGGCGCACGCCGCTCACGTCATTTTTAAATGCGTGCATGTAGGCCACGGTCACTTCATTTCCTGATACCAGCGTGTGCGTGAATCCCAGCGTGACATGATCCTCGATCACTGCAGGGGCCAAAATATTGAAAGTCACCTCTGCACAATTTGAAGTCGTACAACTCGGATCGCCTTTAATCGGGCTATTGGTATGGCTGTACCCGGCACGAAACGTCATTTTCGGCGAGTACGTATATTCAACACCCAGTTTCCAGACCTTGACATCGTCCCAGCCAAAACCGGGGCCGTTGTCAGCACCGAATGCATTGGCCGAAGCAGAAGGATTGCTGATGGAATTGATGTCGCTGTAGTTAATACGCTGATAATCGAGTGCCAGCTTGACGGCAGGCGTTGCCTGCCAGGCCACCCCAAGATTGTAGTTGGACGGAATATCAAAGCCGCCCTGCTCGGCAAACAGGCCGGAATACTTATCGAACTCGTCGAATTTCATCTTGGAGGCATAAGCCGCTCCGATCGTCACGGTCGGCGTGATCTTGCCGAGGTAACCGACGCGTACACCGTATCCGAACGAGTCGTCATAGCCGAGATTGTTGCCACCCGCAGTTCCACCATTGCTATCCACACCAAAACCTTGCAAGCCTTCAGCCTTGAAACGTTGGTAGCCCAGCAGCGGCGAGACACCGATCGAATGGTTGGGTGCCACCTTGAAAGCCGCCGTCGGGGCAATGACCAATTGCATCAGGTCTACCCCCAGATTCCCAGTGCCGCCAAGCAGGTTGGTGTTGCCATATGCACCACCAAGTGCGGGATAGTTGGTATTCATGCCACCGTTTCCGTACACCGTAACGCCCAGTGCCAGATTGGGATTGATCATCTTGTTGTACCCAAGCTCGGGGACAAGAAAATAGTCGGAATCACTTTCGGACTTAACGGTCCCTGGGCCAAAAGCACCACCTGTGTTAGACGCTTCGCGAATCGGGCTGAACAAATCCACGCCCAGATCAAAACGGTTGCCCGCGAATGCCATCGAAGCAGGGTTGTTGGCGCCACCGAATGCGTTATCCGAGCTGGCGGTAGAGGCACCTGCCATACCCTTGGCTTTCATGCCATAGCCATGTCCAAAATAACCATTGGTTGCGTAGGCGCTGCCAGCCAGACCGGCCAGTGCCATGAATGCGAATACACGTGTAAATTTCATTTTTTCTCCTCCGAAGGGCAAAATAACTTCGCTTAAGTCTTTTTATCTGACCTGATCGAAAGGCTACGCGATCCCTGGAGCCCAGACAAGCGAGCGCAGAGAAAAACATCAACGCCAAAAAACCAGTGTGGTACAAATGTCACAATCACGTGGTACGTAAATAACAAAAGGGCCGAAATCATTCGGCCCTTTTGCTTGGATACGACTGCTTGTATTCAGATAAACAGGCAGATGTCGGTTTCACCGGCAAATTCGAAGAAGGTGGCTGCGCCGCCGTATTCGAGTCCGTCGATGAAATCAGAATGATTGAAGCCGAATAGTTCAACCGTCATCTGGCAGGCGATAAACTTGACTTCAGCTTCCTGACACAATTCGCGCAGCTCGGGGATGCTGGCCACGCCATTGTTGGCAATGGTCTGCTTCATCAGCGCGGTTGCGACGTTTTCATAACCGGGGATCACGGCCTGGATGGCATTCGGCATGTTCCAGTTGATGCTTTTGAACCATTTGGGGCCAAACGGCATCTTCATCGGCATGCCGGGGTTGCCGAGAGGGCTGACCTTGAGCACGGACAGGTCTTTGCGAACGAGCTGGAGGCCATAGAAAGTAAAGAAAATCTGGGTTTCATAACCCAACGCTGCCGCCGTGGAAGCCAGAATAAACGGGGGGTATGCCCAATCCAGCGTGCCTTTGGTGGCGATAATGGCCATTTTTTTAGTATCCATGCTCGTTCTCCTTGTTTTGTTAAAAAAACAGCGCCGTGGGCTCCTGGTTAAATAGGCCAAGAGCGGACGGCGCTGGTTTCACTTGCTTGAATTACTTTTTCTTCATGAAAAAAGTAAATTCACCGCCGGCTTCAGCGGTTGATAGCAGTTCGTTACCGGTCTGCTTGGCAAACGCGGCGAAATCCTTGACCGAACCCGGGTCGGTGGACAGGATCTTCAGCACTTGACCACTTTCGACCTCACCCAATGCCTTTTTGGCACGCAAAATGGGTAGGGGACAATTCAGGCCACGAGCATCAAGTTCTTTAGAAAATTCCATACTATTCTCCTTACATTAATGTACTAAAAAAAGCTGCGGTACCATAAACCAGAAGCTTCGCTATTGCAATCGAAAATTCAAGCGCAACTCAGGTAGTGTCGGCATTTCTTGGCGCGTCTTGACCCTAGCGTCAATTCGGCTGGATCAGCGCATTGCCTGAACGGGCCCAAGCCATGATCCCACCCGCCAGATTGTGCATATTTTCATACCCTTTCGAGGCCATGAACGCGCAGGCCTGAGCGGAGCGTGCACCCGAGCGACAGTAAATCACGACGGGCCTGTCCTGCGGTATATCTGCGGCACGTAAAGGCAGCAGATGCAATGGGATATGGATTGCGCCATTAATCACGCCCTGTGCCACTTCAGCCTCGGTGCGTACATCAATGAGATGCGCACCTTTAGCGGCAAGTTCCTCAACGTAGCTGGGATCGATTTCCTTGAAACCGGATAATCCAAACATAGACGTTACACCCCCGTAATGGATAAATCAGTATCTGCTAATATACCCCGAACCGGAGGATTAACCAAGTTCACCCGCGCGCCGCCTTAACAGCGCTGGGCGCCGTGATACAGGTTGACCACATGGCGCGCTTCTGCGAAGAACAGCCAGCGCTCGACCGAGGCGCCGACCAGACCTGCGACGACCGCTACGATTGCCGCCATCTGCCCACCATGCTGATTAAACACCCATACCAGCATCAAGCCCGGCAAAGCAAAACCCAGCACGAAAACCACCACTTTAAGCAGGCCCGCTTTCTGCCGCGCAATCTGAAACCCGAATTCCTGGGTCAGGAAGGTGCCGTGGGTATGACCGGTGTCCAGAAGCTTGACCTTGGCGCGGGTCAGTCCGGTTGCCGTGTTGATCGTCGGCGAAAGGCCCGGGCTACCAATCCAGAAGTAGTAGATGGCTTTCAGCACAGCTGCGATGGACATGATCAGCGCCGACATTGCGATGTAGGGCAGCGTGTCGAGACCCGATACCACTGCGCCCAGCAGCAGCAGCAGGCTGCCGCTGGCATAACCCAGCGCCAGGTAGTTGGCGGGGACCAGCGGGGTGTTCCACTGACGGATGGTTTTCAGGCAGGCGTAGATCATGCCAGTTGAAAACACGGTGATCCAGGCCAGAATAGCGGCCAGGAAACCACTGGTATCACGCAGCCAGGTGGGTGCATCGAACCAGATGCTGGCCAGATAGATCAGTGCCAGCGGCATGAATATCACGGCAAACACGCCTTCGCGCGACAGCCACGAAGTACGGAAGCGGTTGAAAGCACGCCAGGCATTTTTCGGGTTGGCCAGGTGAAAGGTGGATGACAGCAGACCGAAAATGATCAAACCCAAGGCGATGAAACCGCCGATGATCAACGCTTCACGACTGAAGCCGCCGCCGAGTTTGAACACATCGGCAATAAACAACAGCGAGAACAAGCCGAAGCCCGCGCCCGATGCAACGGTAAAAAAGATGACTGAGAAAGCGGGATGCATGGATTCTCCTGGCGCTAATTATGAGTGGGACAGCGCCGTTTAACGACGTACCAGCTTGTTGGCAAACTGCTTGATGCTTTCCTTCAAGCCGCCTTTGGGTTTGGGACCTACCGGGATCACCGGCTTGCTGCGCGGCGGCAGATACTGGTTGGTCGGGTTGTAGTTCAACTCGGGCATCAGCGAGAAGCCGCTGCGCTCACGCACAGTGCGCGACACCGCTGAATCAGGATCGTCGAAATCCCCAAACATGCGGGCATGCGCGGGGCAGGTCAGCACGCACGCGGGCTGACGCTCTTCGACCGGCAGCGCCTGATCATAGATACGGTCGACGCACAGCGTGCACTTCTTCATCGTGCCGCTGGAACGGTCGAGCTCGCGTGCGCCGTATGGGCAGGCCCACGAACAGTAATTACAGCCCATGCACTTGTCCTGATCAATCAGCACAATGCCGTCTTCCGGGCGCTTGTACGACGCACCGGTCGGGCACACGGTGACGCACGCAGCGTCTTCGCAGTGCATGCAAGACATCGGGAAGTTAACTGTCTTGTTGTTCGGATACTCGTCCATTTCGTAGCTACGAATCCGGTTGAACCACACGCCAGACGGCTCGGCGCCATAGGGCTGATAGTCCGTCAAGGGGCCGATGGTGCCGGAAGCATTCCATTCCTTGCAGGCGATGGCGCAGGCATGACAGCCCACGCATACGTCGAGGTCGACGACTAATCCAAGTCTCATAGTTTTGCTCGCTTAATTTTTTAGGTGCTGCCTGGTTCTGCTGTTCAGTTTTTTTCGTGGTCGCGTGTGTCGTAGCGCAACACGTCCGGGCGTTCGTATTTATCGCCCGGCAATTTTTTCAGCGCATCGAACTGCGGCCAGGAGCCGGTTTCACCCGGTGCGGCTTTCCATATCTTCACGCGCAGGTCGAACCACGCGGCTTGGCCGGTGACCGGGTCGGAGTTGGTGACGCGGCGCTCGCCCGCCTTTTCCGGCAGCAGCTCGGAAATCAGGTGGTTGAGCAGGAAGCCCTTGGTCGCTTCGGAGGCGTTTTCCTTCAGGCCCCAGGCGCCCTTCTGCTTGCCGATCGCGTTCCAGGTCCAGATGGTGTTTTCCTGGGTGCCTTCCATGGTCTTGACCTGGCAGCGGATCTTGCCGTTGTGCGACTCGACCCAGATCCAGTCGAAGTCCTTGATGCCCATTTCGGCCGCCTTGCGCGCGTTCATGTACATGTAGTTCTGCGCCATGATCTGGCGCAGCCAGACGTTCTGCGAATCCCACGAGTGATACATGAACATCGGACGCTGGGTCAGGGCGAAGAACGGATATTCGTCATTGTCGACGCGCTGCTGCTCCAGCGGCTCGTACCACATCGGCAGCGGGTCGAAGTACTTCACCAGACGCTCGCGGTCGACCTGGTTGTTGGGCTGCGGGCCGTCGTACAGGCCCTGCCCGGCCAGGCGGAATTTCTGCAGCGGCTCGGAATAGAACTGCATGATGATGGGCTCGACCTTGCCGACGAAGCCGACGTCCGC
>JADMKH010000188.1:2514-6418 GCA_018780025.1 Thiobacillus sp. | reverse complement strand
GGTGCGCAGCGGCTTCGAAAAGAATTACAGCGCAAGTGACCTGCGTCAGGTCGGTGGCGAGATCCGCGAGCAAGTCCAGCAAGGCATTCCGGCCGAGCATGTGGCCAAGATTGCGGATCAGGCCATCGACGCGGGAAATTCCGCCACGGCAGCCCAGAATGTACTCGACACGTTCCAGGCGCGGGTCGAGCAAGGTATGCCGGCTGACCAGGCTTATGCCATCAGCACACGTGAAATGGGCTTTGGCGCTGGTTCTGGCATGGGCGGCGGCGCTGGCATGGGCGGAAGTGCTGGCATGGGCGGAAGTGCTGGCATGGGCGGAAGCGCTGGCATGGGCGGAAGTGCTGGCTTTGGCGGAAGCGCTGGCATGGGCGGGCGCTAGTTGGTTTTTATCCCACAGGCCGCTTCCTTGATCTGTGGAGGTAAAAAAGAGCGGCAGCCGGGATTCCCCGTCTGCCGCTTTTGCTTGGCAATACGCCCCTTTGGAGTGGGCTGCGTCAGTTAAGGAACACAGGGCGCAGAAATATGTGTGCTGTTCACTGCCAGGCTGGATGAGCCGAAATCAAGAAGGTCAGCCCGTCCAGTGGCGTGATCCGGCCCCATTCCAATCTTTTCTACCGCCGTAATTAACGCTTGCCGCCGAACAGGCTGCCCAGCACGCCGCGGATGATGGACCGTCCAACCTGGCTGCCAATCGCGCGCGCAGCCGATTTTGCCAGCGCCTCGGCGGCGCCTTCGCGGCGCCCGCTTCCACCCAGAACGTTTCCCAGAATGCCACCCAGGCCACCGCTACTCGCTGCGGGCTGGGCGACGGTCTTGGCTGCCTGCGCGGCTTGCGCTTCTGCGGCGACGGTCGCGCGCGCCTTCAGGGATTCGTAGGCGGATTCGCGATCGACGGTCTTGTCGTAGGCGCCGGCCACCAGCGACGTCTGCATCAACTGCTGGCGTTGCGCGGCGGTGATGGGGCCGAGCTGCCCCTGCGGCGGCACGATGTGGGCGCGCTCGACCACGCTGGGGCGGCCTTTCTCGTCCAGCAGGGACACCAGCGCTTCGCCCACCCCCAGTTCGGTAATCGCGCTGGCTTCGTCCAGGCTCGGGTTGTCGCGCATGGTGTCGGCAGCGGCCTTGACCGCCTTCTGGTCGCGCGCGGAAAAGGCGCGCAGGGCGTGCTGCACCCGGTTGCCGAGTTGCGACAGAATCTTGTCGGGCACGTCAGCCGGGTTCTGGGTGACGAAAAAGACGCCGACGCCTTTGGAGCGGATCAGCCGCACCACCTGCTCGATCTTTTCCACCAGCGCGTCGGGCGCGTCAGCAAACAGCAGGTGCGCTTCGTCGAAGAAAAACACCAGTTTCGGTTTGTCGAGATCGCCGGCTTCGGGCAGGTTTTCGTAGAGTTCGGCCAGCAGCCACAGCAGCAGGGTGGCGTACATTTTCGGCGACTGCATCAGCTGGTCAGCCGACAGAATGTTGATGACGCCACGGCCGCGGTCGGTCTGGATCAGGTCGGCAATATTCAACATGGGCTCGCCGAAAATCTGCTCGCCGCCTTGCGATTCCAGCGTGAGCAGGCCGCGCTGAATGGCGCCGATGGAGGCGGGCGAGACGTTGCCGTAATCGGTGGTGAACTGCCTGGCGTTTTCACCGACGAAGGCGAGCATTGCGCGCAGGTCTTTCAGGTCCAGCAGCAGCATGCCGTTGTCGTCGGCCACCTTGAACACCAGGTTCAGTACACCGCTCTGGGTTTCGTTCAGATCAAGCATGCGGCCCAGCAACAGCGGCCCCATGTCGGACACGGTGGCGCGCACCGGATGCCCGCTGGCGCCGAACGGATCCCACAAGCTAACCGGGTAGCCCTGGTAGGCAAAACCCTCAAGCTTCAGCGCTTCGACCCGCTCCGTTACTTTGGCATTGCTGCCGCCCGCCTGCGAAATGCCCGACAGGTCGCCTTTCACATCCGACATGAAACATGGCACGCCGAGACTGGAAAAATGTTCGGCTAGCGTTTGCAGGGTGACGGTTTTTCCCGTGCCGGTGGCGCCGGTGATGAGGCCGTGGCGGTTGGCCATCTGCGGCAGCAGCAGGAGGTCGGTGGCGGCATTCCTGGCGATGAGCATTGGTTCGGTCATGGCGGTTCGCATGTTGGGGGAAACTTGAATTCTAGCGAGTTCAGGCGCGACAAGTGTTAAGCAATGTATAGAAGAGACCGCTAATGTTGCGGGTATCATGCGCACTTAATGCAAGCAGGGAGCAGATCGTGGCAACGGAAAAGCAGGCGCATGAAATTGTGATTGTGGGCGGCGGCGCGGGTGGGCTGGAGCTGGCAACCCGGCTGGGCAACAAGCTGGGCAAGAAAAAAGACCGTGCGCACATCACCCTGATCGATGCGTCGCCGTCTCATCTATGGAAGCCGTTGTTATACGAAGTGGCCGCAGGCAGCCTGGATTCCTATGCCGAGCGGCTGGAGTATCTGGCGCAGGCGCATTGGCACCATTTCCGCTTTCGCCTTGGGCGCATGGACGGCCTCGACCGCGCGCGCCAGGAAATCAGCGTGGCGCCCACGCTGGACGAAGACGGCGTCGAAATCATTCCGCGCCGCAGCTTTCGCTACGACACGCTGATCATCGCGGTGGGGTCGGTGGGCAATGACTTCGGCGTGCCGGGGGTGAAGGAACACTGCATCATGCTCGACACCCCCGAGCAGGCGCGCGAATTCCATCGCCGCCACATCAATGCCTGCCTGCGTGCGCATACCCAGACCGCCGCGGTGACGACCGCCCAGCATACCGTCTGCATTGTCGGTGCCGGCGCAACCGGGGTGGAACTCGCCGCCGAACTGCATGACACCACGCGTGAACTGTCAGCCTATGGCCTGGAAAAAATCGATCCCGACAAAACCCTCAAGCTGCTGATCGTCGAAGCCTCCGATCGCATCCTGCCGGGGCTGCCGCCGCGATTATCGGCCGCGGCGGCCGAACGTCTGGCCGAGCTGGGGGTGGAGGTCTATACCAATGAGCGCGTAGTCGAAGTGCGCGCCGACGGCATGCTTACCGCTGATGGAAAATTGATTCCCGCCAGCATGATGGTGTGGTCGGCCGGCATCAAGGCGCCGGATTTCCTGAAAGAAATCGATGGACTGGAAACCAATCGCAATAATCAATTAATGGTGCGGCCTACGCTGCAAACCACGCGCGATGACAACATCTTTGCGCTGGGCGACTGCGCTGCCTGCCCCATGCCCGACGGCCGCTACGTGCCGCCGCGCGCGCAGGCCGCGCATCAGCAGGCTTCGCTGATGGCCAAGGCGATCTGCCGTCGCTTTCGCGGCAAGCCGCTGCGTGAGTATGTTTACCGCGATTACGGTTCGCTGATCGCACTGGGCCGCTTTTCCACGGTGGGCAATCTGATGGGTGGCTTGAGCGGCGGCAGCATCATGATCGAAGGCGTGTTGGCGCGGCTGGTGTACTGGTCATTGCACAAGATGCACGAAATCGCCCTGCACGGCTGGGTCAAGACCGCGATGACGACCTACGCCCACTTCATCAGCACGCCGACCCGGGCGCGGATCAAGTTGCACTGAATCGGTTGCAGGCCACCGTGTCATGAGGTGGCTAGAGTCTGGTTCGTTGTGGGGCAAGCAATGCCTGACAACGCCATTATTACCTTTCAAGGCCAAGGACGGATGGCGGTGTAAAGCACCGTCATCCGGCGTGCTTTAGTTCCGTCCCGCCATGATCCCGCCATCGATATCCCAAGTTGCACCTGTCACCCAACTGGCATCATCGCCAAGCAGGAAGTGAATGGCTTTTGCAACATCCTCAGGTGTGCCGATTCTACCAATCGGATGAAAGCCGTTGAATGTGGCAAGTGTTTCGTCAATTTTACTTGGGTCGATGAATGCCTCGTA
>JADMKH010000188.1:0-2397 GCA_018780025.1 Thiobacillus sp. | reverse complement strand
TGCAATCCTGCCTTCGCCATCGAATACGCAGAGGAAGGCGTCGCTTTAATGGCTTGTTTTGCCCACATCGATCCAATATGCACAATCGAGCCGCCACCGTTCGCCGCCATGTTCTTGGCCACGGCCTGTGAGATGAAAAAGGAGGCGCGGTTCAAGTCCAGGTAGGTGTCATAGTCCTTGTGCGTGTGCTCAAGGAATGGCGTGGGCTTGAAGTAGCCCGCTGCGTTCACCAGGTATTTGATGTGGCGGCCGTGGTTCTCGGCAAAGGCAACAACGCGCTGCACATCGTTCGGTTCGTATAAATTGGCCTGGAGGGCCTCGATATTGCCAAATGCGGAAAGTTCGCGCTTCGCCGCATCTAACTTTTTCGATGCGTTGCCCACAATCACGGTATTTATGTCATGTTCCAACAAAAGCTTCGCGGTTGCAAAGCCCATTCCGCTGGAGCCGCCTATTATCAGAGCTAAAGGTTGATCTACGTTTTCCATCGGATTGCGTCCAAGGTAGTTGCAGGAGCCGATAGCTTATGGAACCTTATAGCCTGTTGAGAAGCAGGTACAAATTGGTACGGTAGTCACTTATTGGTGCATATTGATGAGCAACCAGGATGAAATTTTTTCCAGAAAATCAGCTCAAGCGCGGAGCGCACGCATGGTGGAGACCATCTATGGCTGTAAATGGTCACTTACCGTTTATCAACTCTTGGAAAATGGCATCAATCGTCCTGGCCAAATGGTTCGTAGCGTCGAGGGCTTGACTACAAAAGTGCTTAACGAGTGTCTGCGCAAGAATATGGAATTTGGCATCATCGAGCGCGTTGCCCACAATGAAGTCCCCCCGCGCGTTGAATATGCGATTACGCCGTTTGGTGAAAAATTCATTCGAGTTTTAGATGAGTTGGAAAAACTTCAGAGTGAGATAGCAAGCGATATGGAATAAATCCACCAACTGCGCTAATTTCCTTCATTCCACAAGCGCGCCGCGCCGCGCACGCCACTGGAGTCGCCGTACTTCGGCGGCACCAGTTTCGTGTCGATATGGTCGGAAAACACATAGCGCGCCCACAGTTTAGGCACGGTGTCGTAGAGGCGGCTGATGTTGGAGACGCCGCCGCCGAGCACGATCACATCCGGGTCGAGCAGGTTGATTACGCTGGCGAGCGCGCGCGCCAGTCTTTCCTCATAGCGCATCAGCGTGGCATTGCAGGGGCCGTAACCCGCTTGCGCCAGCTGGGCGATTTCGTGGGCAGGCAGGGCTTCGCCGCCGTAGCGCACGTGGTCGGCCGCCAGCGCGCGGCCCGAGAGCCAGGTTTCGATGCAGCCTTTTTTGCCACAGTAGCAGGCCGGTGCGGCGTCGAATTCGCGCGGGCTCGGCCACGGGTGGATCAGCGCTTCGCCGGTGGCCGGATGCAGGCCGGTGGACGCGCGGTCGGCCTGGGTGCGGGCGAACTGGAAATAGGGCAGGGGCGAATGGCCCCACTCCCCCGCAATGGCGTTGGCGCCATCGAGCACCTGGCCGTTGACGACGATGCCGCCGCCCACGCCGGTGCCCAGAATGACGCCGAAGACGACCGATGCCCCGGCGGCGGCGCCGTCGGTCGCTTCGGACAGGGCCAGGCAGTTGGCGTCGTTGGTCAGCCGGATGGGGCGATCCAGCACACGTTCAAGGTCTTCCTTGAGCGGCTGGCCGATGAGGCAGGTGGAGTTGGCATTCTTGATCCGGCCGGTGGCGGGCGAAATTGCGCCGGGGGTGCCGATGCCGACCGTGCCGTTTTGTTTCAGCCCGGTTTCGGCGTCGTGTACCAGCGTGGCAATGGCGGCCACCGTGGCGGCATAGTCGTTTTGCGGGGTGGGCACGCGCCGGCGCAACAATTCCTGGCCGGACGCATCCAGCGCAATCAGTTCGATTTTGGTGCCGCCAAGATCGATGCCAAAGCTGAGAGAATGGGTCACGGTGTTAAAATCTCCAATTATTTTTGCGTTGGAATCGACATGGCAGGACATTCGAAATGGGCCAACATCCAGCACCGCAAAGGTCGCCAGGATGCCAAGCGCGGCAAGATTTTTACCAAGCTTATCAAGGAAATCACCGTGGCGGCCAAGATGGGCGGCGGCGACGTCGGCATGAATCCGCGTCTGCGGCTGGCAATCGACAAGGCCAAGGCCGAGTCGATGCCGAAGGACAACATTGAAAATGCGGTCAAGCGCGGCAGCGGTCAGCTTGACGGCGTGAACTACGAAGAATCGCGCTACGAAGGCTATGGCATCGGCGGCGTCGCGGTGATGGTCGACTGTCTCACCGACAACAAGGTACGCACCGTCGCCGACGTGCGCCACGCCTTCGTCAAACACGGCGGCAACATGGGCACCGACGGCTGCGTGGCGTTCCAGTTCAAGC
>JADMKH010000275.1 GCA_018780025.1 Thiobacillus sp. | reverse complement strand
ACGCCTCGGTTTTGGCACGGCGCGAACAGGCGCCGATCATGATGTGGGTGACGCCTTCGTTGGCGATATCGTTTTTGATCATCGCCACGCCGTCGGCGTTGCACAGGAAATCATGCGTTTTCGCCAGCGGCACCTTGCCGTCCTTCTGTGCGATCTTGACCAGTGCGTCCGCGTCCAGGCGCTCGCCCAGTCCGCAGCCCTTGCAGATATACGCTGCAACCTTGATGTCTGCCATGTTAAGCCTCCGCCTTTGCTACTTTGTTCACGACCTGGATGGCTCTCAAGGCCGCCGCAGTCGCCGATTGCACGGCACGGTTCACATCCAGCGCGTTCGACGCGCAACCGGCGCCGAATACCGCGCCGTTGGCCGGGTCGGCCTCGATGAAACCGCTCGAATCGGCGACGATGTGACCGGGAATGTTGATGCCCTTGACCGAGGGCTCCATGCCGACAGCCAGCACCACCAGGTCGTGCGGCGTGGTGTAGCGCTTGTAGCCTTCGGTGTCGACGCCATGGCACACCGGGTTGCCGTGTTCGTCTTCGGTGATCTTCGCGACCTTGGACTTGATGAAGGTCACCGAAGGATCGGCCTGGACTTTTTGATAGAAATCCTCGAAGCGGTCGATGGCGCGGATGTCGATGTAGTAAATGGTCGACTTGCCGCCATCCGGATACTTCTCGCGCACGTAATGCGTTTGCTTGAGCGAGGCCATGCAGCAGATGCGCGAACAGTGGCGCAGATGGTTTTCGTCGCGCGACCCGGCGCACTGGATGAACGCAACGTTCTTCGCTTCGCGGCCGTCGGACGGACGCAAAATCTTGCCGCCGGTGGGGCCGTGAATGTCGGCCAGGCGCTCGAACTCCACGCTGGTGATGACGTTCTTGAAGCGGCCATAGCCGTAAGGCTGAATCTTCGCCGCGTCGTAGGGCTGCCAGCCGGTCGCCCAGATCACGGCGCCCGCCTTGACCTCGATCGTTTCTTCCTGCATGTCGAGGTCGATCGCGCCGTATTTGCACGCGGCCTTGGCGCGGTCGGCATCGGCAGTGCCGATGATCGCCGGGTCGAGCACAAAGCGCTGCGGGTAGGCCATCGAGCTCGGCAGGAAAGCCGCCTTGTGCTGGCCGAGGTTGTAGTTGAACGGGTCATCCACCATCGTCTCGACCGCGCGCTCGCAGTCGCCGCAGGCGGTGCAGTTCTCGTTCACATAGCGCGGCTTGATCTTGAGGGTGGCAGTGTAATTGCCGGTGCTGCCTGACAGGCCGGTGACTTCAGCCAGCGTCAGCACGCGCACACGGGGATTGCCCTTGAGGCGGCGCAGGTTGATTTCCAGCCCGCAGGTGGGGTGACACAGTTTTGGAAAGTAGCGATACAGCTGGGAGGTGCGTCCGCCCAGTGCGGGATTTTTCTCTACCAGGACAACATTCTTGCCGGTTTCGGCCGCTTCAAGTGCAGCGGTCATGCCGGAAATCCCGCCGCCCACCACGAGTATGGTCTCGTTGGTCGCAACATGCTCCGTCATTGTTTCCTCCATCCGATGGATGCAAAGCCATTTCTTGGATTACCCGGGATTCAAGGCTTTGGGTCCTCCCGGATAACCGATCATAAGATCGGATTAATCCGTTGAATGGTACTCCCAAGGCCCACCCTGCCGCCACGGGCAAGCGCGCAATCTCAATCGAAGTTTTCTATGCGGGAATAAGAGGAAGTATTTATAGCCATGTAGCACGGACGGTTTTGCCGCGTGAAATGGCCGTTACTTTTAACGCAGCGCCAGCCCGTCTATCAAACGTGTGGCGTAACGGGGGGCAGAACCGAAGCCGCAGCTGCCTCGACGGTGACGATTTCGAATTCCATGGCGGCCAGATCAGCCATGATGTAAGTGGGGGGCGCACCCACGCCGCCGACGGTGCCGGGATTGATCAGCCAGGTGGTACCGCCCTTGACGGTGGCGACCTGCGCGATACTGGACTTGTGGTCGTGGCCGCAGCAGACCAGATCGTAATCGCCGGTGCAGGCGAGCGCCTGCGCATAATGCGGGTAGTGCACCAGAAACAGGTTGCGGTCGGCCAGGGTGAAGGCTGCATCCTGACCGTGGTAACGAATGACGCTGTTGGGTTCGGCGGCCAGGCGCGACATATTGTAGAGATCGCCGGTGTTGTTGCCATGAATGACATGTACCGGCAATTCGTATTTCTGCAGCACGCGCAATGTGGTCGGGGCGACCACATCGCCGCAGTGCAGCACCGCTTCCGCCCCGTGCGCCTTGGCGTGCTCAACCGCTGCGCCCAACAGGCGGCGGTTGTCGTGGGAATCAGAAAGGATGCAGACCTTCATCAGAAGGCCGGCTTGTCAGCCGCATTACGATAACGCTCCACGCCGGCCAGAATTTCAGCGCGCGCATCATCAATCCCCACCCAGCCTTCAACCTTGACCCATTTGCCCGCCTCAAGATCTTTGTAGTGTTCGAAGAAGTGGGAGATCTGAGCCAATAGCAGCGGCTGGATGTCTTCGGGTTTGTTCACCCCTTTGTACAAACCGCACAATTTATCGACTGGTACGGCCAGCAGCTTGGCATCGATGCCCGCTTCGTCGGTCATTTTTAGCATGCCGATGGGACGGCAGCGCACCACCACGCCAGTAATCAGCGGAATCGGGGTAATCACCAGCACATCGACCGGATCGCCGTCTTCCGACAGGGTATGCGGGATGTAGCCGTAGTTGCAGGGGTAATGCATGGCGGTGGACATGAAGCGGTCGACGAACATGGCGCCGGACTCCTTGTCCACTTCGTACTTGATCGGCTCGCCGTGGGCGGGAATTTCGATAATGACATTGAAGTCATCCGGCAGGTTGCGACCGGAACTGACGAGGTTAAGGCTCATGGCGATATCACAAAAACAGGGAAAGCCGGGCATTATACCTGCCCACCCCACGGTCCTTCCCACGCCCGATATAATCAAGCTATTTGCATGACCTTCTTCTTCCCCGCACCCCCTCCTTCCGGCCCTCCGCGTAACCAGTCCGGGCTGGCCGGCGCAGCCGACGCACTGTATCTGGCTGAACTGGCCAAACAGACCCATCCACTGGTGGTGGTGTGCGCCAGCGCGTGGGATGCCAATCGCCTGGCCGAGGAGCTGCGCTGGTTTGATTCCGAACTGCGGGTGTGCAACTTTCCCGACTGGGAAACCCTGCCCTACGACACGTTTTCGCCGCACCCGGACCTGATTTCCGAACGGCTGGCGACGTTGTACCAGATTTCACGCGGCGAATTCGATGTCGCCGTGGTGGCCTTCTCCACCGCCTTGTACCGACTGGCGCCGCCTGCGTTTCTGGCCGCCCACACCTTCTTTCTCAAACAAAAAGACACCCTGGACGAAGCCGCTTTTCGCGCGCAGATGACGCTGGGGGGCTATTCGCATGTGAACCAGGTGTTCGCACCGGGCGAGTTTTCAATCCGTGGTGGCTTGATCGACCTGTTTCCCATGGGCAGCACCCTGCCCTACCGCATCGACCTGTTCGACAACGAAATCGAATCGCTGCGGGCGTTCGACGTCGATACCCAGCGCAGCATCTATCCGGTGGGCGAGGTACGGCTGCTGCCCGCGCGTGAATTTCCGCTCGACGAAACCGGCATCACCCGCTTCCGGCAGAATTTCCGCGAGCGTTTTGAAGGCGACCCGTCGAAATCCAAGCTGTACAAAGACGTCAGCAATGGCCTCGCACCAGCCGGCATCGAATATTACCTGCCGCTGTTTTTCGAGGAGACCGCGACGCTGTTCGACTACCTGCCCGCACAGACCAGGCTGGTCAGCCACGGCGCACTCGATCCGGCAGGCCAGGCGTTCTGGACCGATGCGCAAAGCCGGCACCGTTTGCTGTCCGGCGACAAGGACCGCCCGCTGTTGCCGCCCGCAGACCTGTTCATGCAGACCGAAGCCTTCTTCACGCTGGCCAAGGCTTACACGCGGCTGGACATTCAACAGGCAGGCGCCGGGCCGACGCATGCCGTCCCTCCCATTTCGGTTGACCGCCGTGAAGCGCACCCGGTTGCGCGCCTCGCGGGTTTCATCAATGGCTTCAAGGGCACGACGCTGATCATCGCGCCCTCGGCCGGCCGTCGCGAAACCCTGCACGAATACCTGGCCGAACACGGCATCCAGGCCACGCTATGCAACAGCTGGGCCGACTGCCAGCAAGCCGGCGACCGCATTTTGCTGACGCACGGCCCGCTGGCCGAAGGCTTTGTCGGCAGCGACAACCAGCTGGCCGTTATCACCGAAACCGAGCTGTACGCGATCCCGCCGAAAACCCGGCGCGCGCGCGAAGTCCGTGCGACGCAGATCGACAACCTGCTGCGCGACCTGTCGGAACTGAAGCCGGGCGATCCGGTGGTCCACGCGCAATACGGTGTCGGAAAATATCTCGGCCTGATCAACATGGATCTGGGCGACGGCGACACCGAATTTTTGCACCTGGAATACGCCAAGGGTGACAAGCTCTACGTCCCGGTCGCCAACCTGCACCTGATTTCGCGCTACAGCGGGGCAGGCGAAGGCGCCGCGCCGCTGCACAAGCTCGGCACCGACCAGTGGGAAAAAGCGCGTAACCGTGCCATGAAGGCAGCCCGCGACACCGCGGCCGAACTGCTCAACCTGTATGCGCTGCGTGCGGCACGCGAAGGACACGCCTTCGATTTCTCGCCGCACGATTACGAAGCCTTTGCCGAAGGCTTCGGCTATGAGGAAACGCCCGATCAGGCCGCCGCGATTCTGGCCGTGATGGCCGACATGAAATCGGGCAAGCCGATGGACCGGCTGGTGTGCGGCGACGTCGGCTTCGGCAAGACCGAGGTCGCGCTGCGCGCCGCCTTCATGGCGGTGATGGGCGGCTACCAGGTGGCGGTATTGGTGCCCACCACGCTGCTGGCCGAACAGCACTTCCAGAATTTTTCCGACCGCTTCTCGGCCTGGCCGATCAAACTCGCCGAATTGTCGCGCTTTCGCACCGCCAGGGAGCAGGCCGAAGCGCTGGCAGCCTTGAAGGACGGCAAACTCGACATCATCATCGGCACCCACCGGCTGATCCAGAAGGACGTGAAATTCGCCCGTCTGGGCCTGGTGATTCTGGACGAAGAGCACCGTTTTGGCGTGCGCCAGAAAGAGCAACTGAAAGCAATGCGCGCCGAGGTCGACGTGCTGACCCTGACCGCCACCCCGATTCCGCGCACCCTGGCGATGTCGCTCGAAGGCATCCGCGACTTTTCGGTGATTGCGACCGCGCCGCAAAAGCGCTTGTCGGTGAAAACCTTTGTCCAGTCGTTTTCCAGCGGGCTCATCCGCGAAGCGGTGCTGCGCGAACTGAAGCGCGGCGGCCAGGTGTATTTCCTGCACAACGAAGTCAGCACCATCCAGAACATGTTCGAGACGCTGGTCAAACTGCTGCCCGAAGCGCGCATCCGCATTGGTCACGGGCAACAGAGCGAACGCGAGCTGGAACAGGTGATGCGGGACTTTTACCAGCAGCGTTTTGACGTGCTGCTGTGCACCACCATTATCGAAACCGGCATCGACATCCCCAGCGCCAACACCATACTGATCAACCGCGCCGACAAGTTCGGCCTGGCGCAATTGCACCAGCTGCGCGGCCGGGTCGGGCGTTCGCACCATCAGGCTTTCGCCTATCTGCTGGTAGAAGAAGACCGCACCCTGACGCCGCAGGCGAAAAAACGCCTGGAAGCGATTCAATTGCTGGAAGAACTGGGCTCGGGCTTCCATCTCGCCATGCACGATCTTGAAATCCGCGGTGCCGGCGAAGTACTGGGCGACAAGCAGAGCGGCGAAATTCTTGAAGTCGGTTTTTCGCTTTACAACGATATGCTGGCGGGCGCGGTGGCCAGCCTGAAAGCCGGCCATGAACCGGACATGAGCCAGCCATTGGGCGTGGTGTCCGAAATCAACCTGCACCTGCCCGCTCTGCTGCCGGTTGAATATTGCCCCGACGTCCACGAGCGGCTGGTGCTCTATAAACGGTTGGCCAGCGTGCACAGTATGGAAGACCTGACCGAGTTGCAGGAAGAACTGATTGACCGGTTTGGACTGCTACCCGATCCCGCGCGTGCATTGATCGACACCCATCGGCTGCGTCTGGTTGCCAAACCGCTGGGGGTCATGAAGGTCGACGCCAACGAAGACAGCATCCTGGTGCAGTTCATCCCGCAACCGCCGATTGACCCGGGCAGGATCATCCAGCTGATCCAGACCCGGCGTGACATTAAACTAGCCGGTGAGAACCGCCTGCGTTTGAATGTCAGCTCGCCGCCTGAAGCCCGGGCAGCCAATGTCATCACCTTGTTTAAACTATTTCAGTAACAACTTGATTTATATAAATACACAGTAGTGTCCGGTTAAAAGTCATACAAATTCAGCTGGTTATAAAAACCGGTCTG
>JADMKH010000051.1 GCA_018780025.1 Thiobacillus sp. | reverse complement strand
ACAGCTCGGCCATCACTTCTTTCGGGTCGGAGCCGCACTTGATCGCGTGGACGTGGTCGCGATAACCGGTGATCACGTAATCGTGACCGGGGCGCGCCGCTTCCATGACGCCGTTGCAGCAGGCTTCCTGGCCGGGATAGAGGTGGAGGAAGCCGCCGATCTTGCGTTCGATGTAGGCCTGGTAGCAGCGCTCTTCAAAACGGCGATGCAACACCATTTCGCGTAGAACGCGTTTCTTGTCTTCAATCTTCATTCGGTTACCCTTGTGGGATGGGGTCGGAAAAATGCGGTGGAAATTTCAAAACCCCGCAATTATCCGGGAAACCCCGCCAACCATCAAGAAAAACGCCACCCCCAAGGAACCCCCATGCTGCCTAAACTGACTGAAAACAAACAGGAAATCACCGCAAAATCGCTGGAAACGGCGGGTCACGCGTTGTTATTGCTCCCCGTTTCAAAAACTTTGCCCGAACTGCCAGGAAGTGCTGAACTCAAGGCGGCGATGAAACGCCGCGATATTAAAATTGATGCCTTGACCAAGTCGCCCGTGGCCGTGCAGCTTCCCGGCGGCACGCTCGCCGTGGTGGCCATGCTCAAAGCCGACGCCAGCACGTTCGAGACGCACGAGCTGGTGCGCAAGGGGCTGGCGCTGTTGATGGCCGAACATCCCAGGTCACTGACGCTGGCGGTGTGGGGCGATGCCGCATTCAAGGCGCGCGCTGCCGAAGCGGCGGTCTACACGACGCTGGTCAATGCGGTGCCGTTGCCGTCGAGAAAGTCCAAGGCCGATGCGGTCCTTAAAGCCGTGGCACTGTATGGCCACAAGTCTGCCGACGGCTTTGCCCGCGCCAAAGCATTGGCCGAAGGCAATCTCCTCACCCGCAGCCTCACCGTGCAGGGGCCGGACGAACTCACGCCCGGCGTCTACCGCAAGCGTATCAAGGCGCTGGCAAAGCAATATGGCTGGACCGTCGAGGAATACGGTTTCGACAAGTTGAAGAAAATGGGTGCCGGCGCGTTCTGCGCGGTGGCGCAGGGCTCGCCGGCGAAGGATGCGGCGATCGTGCGCATCAGTTACAAAGGCAATGTCAGCAAGGCCAAAGCGCAACCGGTTGCTTTTGTCGGCAAGGGCATCTGCTTCGATACCGGTGGACACAATCTCAAACCCGCCAAATACATGCAGGGCATGCACGAGGACATGAACGGCTCGGCGGTGGTATTGGGCATCCTGGCGGCAGCTTCGCTGATGAAGCTGCCCGTTGCGCTGGAAGGTTGGGTCGCGCTCGCCGAAAACCACATCAGCCCCGAGGCCTACCGCCAGAACGAAGTGGTGAAAGCGCTGAACGGCACCACCATCGAAATCGTCCACACCGACGCCGAAGGCCGCATGGTGCTGGCCGATACGCTGACGCTGGCCGCGCGCGCCAAGCCCGCGCTCATTGCCGACTTCGCTACGCTCACCGGCGCCATGCACTATGCCCTCGGCAGCCGCATGTCCGGTGTGTTCGCCAGCGCCAGCGCGCTGGCGCACCAGGCCTCGCGCGCCGGCACCGCCAGCGGCGAGCGCATTGTTGTTTTCCCTTACCCCGAGGATTACGACAGCCAGCTCGATTCAACCGTGGCCGACGTCAAGCAGTGCAGCATGGAAGGCGAAGCCGACCACATCCTCGCCACCCGCTTCCTGTCGCGCTTCGTCGGCGACACGCCGTGGCTGCACATGGACCTGTCGGGCCACAGCTGCAAGGGCGGACTCGGCGCGGTGATGAGCGATGCCAACGGTTTCGGCGTGGCGTGGGGGGTTGCGTTGCTGGAGGGCTTGCGGGGGTAGCCCCCTGGACTCGCCTGGCAATTGTGAGCGGTTGCCGTGTTTTGGGTGGCTGGGCACCCGGGAAAAAGAGGAAGCGGCCAGTGGATTCCGGCCACTTCCCCCTCACCCTGGTTTACAGAACGGTCGGGCGTGTCCTGTGCGTCTGGTTCGGCGATGTCAGCGGACGGCGCAAAGGGACGGCATCAATCCTTGCCGCGCCCATGTTTGTTCTTGTGGTGGCCGAGGTGCAGGCCGTTGTCATGGCGGGCCGACGCAGCCGGTGCATAGACCACTTCCTTTTCGATAACAATTTCCTTGGTCACCACCTTGGTTTCCTTGGAGCCACTGGTCGCAATGGCGGCGCCGGCGGCTCCGCCCAGGGCCCCCCCGATGATCGCCCCATCGCGGCCACCAATGGCCGACCCCACGGCTGCGCCGGTGCCGCCTCCAATGGCGCCCCCGAGCACAGCCTTTCCATCAACGGCGCAGGCGGGTGCCGCAAAGACGGCCAGAGCGGTGAGTACAAGTATTTGTTTGTGTACCATGTTGATCCTCTCATGTGAAAGTTGAATTGCTGTCAGCGGGAACGCAAGACCGGTTCCAGATATTCAAGCAATTGAATTTAAATGCAATAACGAATTTCTGGCGCGGTGAAAGGGTGACGATTTGCGACAGGTCCTGACTAAATTGGACAGTTTTTAAAGTGTCCGTTTGCTTGTCGCGCTGGAATGGCTCGACAAAACCCGGTTTTTACCGTGCCGTGGCGTCGGTGACACCTTGCTTGACTCCGGACCACACTCCAGGGTTTAGGATGCCAGTCATTGAAGCGTGAGGTCCGCCATGTACGCCATTGGAAAACTCGCACAGTACGTCGGCGTGTCGACCGATACGGTGCGTTATTACGAAAAAGAAGGGTTGCTCGCGCCCACGGGTAAAACCGAAGCGGGCTACCGCCTGTATGACGAAGACGCGGTTCGGCGTCTGCGTTTTATCCGCCAGGCACAACAGTGCGGTTTCAGCCTCGGCGAAATCGGCGAACTGCTTGCGCTCAAGCGTAGCGATGAAGCCTGCTGCAAGGACGTGCGCAGCGTGGCCATCGGCAAGAAGCTGCAGCTGGAACACAAGATCCGCGCGTTGCAACTCATGTCCCACGCCCTGGGCGAACTGATCGCCACCTGCAATGACGAAGCCCGCCCGCTGGATGCGTGCCCCATTCTTGCGGCGCTGGAAAGCAGCGTCGCGAAGCATGCACAAGGCGGCCGCGATGCTTAAGGTTGAAGTGTTTTCTTCCCCGGGCTGCGGCAAATGCGTGCAGGCCAGGGACGTGCTCAGGGAAGTGGTTGAAAGCCTGGGCACGGACAAGGTGAGCTGGCGCGAGGTGAACATCCTGGAAGAAATGGATTACGCCGTGGACCTGGGCATCATGGCCTCGCCCTCCATTGCGATCGACGGCAAGCTCGAATTCACCTCGCTGCCGCGCGCCAGCACGCTGCGGGCAGCGTTGCTGCGCAGGCTGGAATAAGGCGGGCACGCATGGAAACAGTCTTGCTGATTGTCGCTTTCGTGCTGGGCGTGTTGTCGTTTTTCGAGCCCTGCACCATTGCCACCCACACCCTGTTTGCGGTGCGCGCGCATCACGATCCGCTGAACCGGCGCGCGCTTGCACTGGCGCAATTGGTGTTGTCGCGGATCGGCTTGCTGGCGCTGATATTCGGGGTGGCCGCCGCGATCGGTTTGACGGCCCTGTCGGCGCAGGCGGCGATGTTGATGCTGGGCGTGATTGGCCTCGTTTATCTGGTCAGCCGCAAGGTCTATCTGCCGGTGCCGCATCTCGAATTTTTCCGCCTCGTGCCGCGCCATGCGGCCTTGCCGCAAGGCTTGAAGCTCGGCCTCACCTTGCCCGCGTGCACGCTGCCGCTGGTGTTGATCGTCGGCATGCTATCCGCGTTGACGCAGCAGCCAGCGGTGGCCGTGCTGGCGGGAGGCGTATTTGCGCTCATGTTCAGCCTGCCCACCTTGTGGGGCGGCATGCACGGACTGGGGGCGGATGCGCGCGTCTTCCTCGGGCGATCTGCTGCGCTCAGCCCTTATCTCACCACAGCCCTGTTGTGGGGCGTGGCCCTTTTCATCTGGAAAACCGGATATTGATATGGATCTGGAAACCCTGCGCAGCACGCTTGAGCAAGCCAGTCTCGCCTCGTTGAGCATTGGATTTGCGGCTGGATTCATATTCAGTTTCAACCCCGTCGCGCTGGCCGCGATTCCGGTGTCGCTGGCCTACGTGACCAAGGCGCATGAAACCCGCCGCGCCGTGCTGTTCGGCAGCATGTTCATCTTCGGCATGGTCCTCACCCATCTGGTTATGGGTTTTGCCGCCGGGCTGGGCGGCCTGTGGGTGGAAAAGGTGCTGGGGCGGGAATGGGGACTGGTGCTCGGCCCCTTGCTGATCGTGCTCGGATTGATGTGGCCGGGCTGGATCAAGCTGCCGTTGCCGACGATCCGTATACGCGCCAGGCGTGCGCACAGCGGCTGGGGCGCATTCCTGCTGGGCATTCCGTTCTCGGTGGCAGTGTGTCCTTTTTGCACCCCGGCGCTGGTGATCCTGCTGGGGGTGTCCACCGGCATCGGCTCGCCGCTGTTTGGCGCCACCTTGTTGCTGGCGTTTGCGCTGGGACGCGCGGTGCCGATCATTCTGGGCGCGTGGGCGGTGGGTTGGCTGGAAAGCCTGAAGTCGCTGCAGCATCAGCAAAAATGGTTCGAAGTCGTCGGCGCACTGTTGCTGATCCTGTCCGGGCTCTACATGCTCAACGCTTACCTGATGATTATTCCCGAACTGGCCGCCTGACCGGGGCGGCATACAGCGGATTCTCGATGAGGCCGAAGCGATTGCCGAACGGGTCCCGCACCGTCGCTTCGATGCTCGATCCGCTAGAGCCGGGCGGGCTTCGCGACTATCATGGTCATCCCGCCGATTTGCATCCCCATGACAACGCATTCCAACGCCTCGCCCATTGATCTGCTTTACGTTGACGCCAGCCTGCTGGTGGTCGACAAACCCAGCGGCCTGCTCGCGGTGCCGGGACGCGGCGCCGACAAGCAGGATTGCCTGAGCAGGCGGGTGCAGGCCCGTTATCCGGACGCTCTGATCGTGCATCGCCTGGACATGGCCACCTCCGGGTTGATGGTATTGGCGCGTGGAGCGGCGGCGCAGCGCACACTGAGCATGGCCTTCGCGGCGCGCGAGGTGGGCAAGCGCTACCTCGCCGTGGTGGCCGGCCGGCTGGAGGCACCGCTGGAGGCGTGGGGCGTTATCGATCTGCCCATCATCGCCGACTGGCCGAACCGCCCCTTGCGGATGATCGATCATCAGGATGGCAAGCCCAGCATCACCCGCTGGCGCGTGCTGGGCTACGATGAATCCGGCTCAAGCACCCGCGTCGAACTCGAACCGGTCACCGGCCGCTCGCACCAGTTACGTCTGCATCTCCGCGAGTTGGGCCATCCGATTCTGGGCGACACTTTGTACGCGCCGGCAGACATCCAGGCGATGGCTGTGCGCCTGTTGCTGCACGCCGGGTCGTTGCGCTTCGCGCATCCGGCGACGGGAGAGGCGCTTGCGTTTGTGTGTCCGGTGCCGTTTTGAGCAGAAGCCGAGTGCATCGCCAATTTGTTGCGCCATGAGCTGAACGGTTTTCCCCGGCTGTGCTTGCCGGCCCCCACCCTGTTGATCCCGCGGCCATCTCGCCAGCCCCGGCCTGAGCGCGCGCTGTGAAATCTTCAAGGCGCAGTCACGTCCCGGTCATATGGCGCCGATAAATTGCGCCCACTGCACCGTAGCACTCCAGGCTTGAATTCGTGCGTATCAGGAAGCCTGGAGGGCAGAAAATCCAAAGCGTGGACATACAGGGGAAAAAATGCCGCTCGAAAATATGAAAATCGGAGCCAGAATGGGATTGGGCTTCGGCCTGGTTCTGGTGTTGATGTTGTTGATGGCCGTACTCGGCTTGATCCGCATGTCGCAGATACACGGTCACCTTGAAGACGTCGCCAGCGGGCACATGGCCAAGCTCAAACTGGTCAGCAAAATGCGCGACGCCATGCAAACGGGCGCCATTGCGGCCCGCAATCTCGTGTTGCTTACCGATGAAACGAGCATGGCCGAAGAAGTGGAGCGTATTTCGGAACAGCGGGAAATATACGCAGAGACGAGCGATAAGTTGGCCAAAATGGTGCAAGGTAAAGAGGAGATGTCGTTGCTCGCCAGGATGGCAGGCGTTCGGGCGCAGACCGATCCTTTGCTGGATAAAGTGATGGAGTTTGCAATGGGCAACCCTATTGGGGCGACGCAACTTCTTGTTGGAGAGGTTCGTTCCGCGCAGGGACTGTGGCTCGAGTCGCTGGAGAACATGGTTGAATTCCAGGAAAAGGCAACAGCCGTTGCCGTTGCAGAATCCAATGCCGCCTACGAAAACGCCCGCATGCTCATGTTCGCCCTTGCCGCCGCCGCGCTGCTGCTGGGCGCCTTCATCGCCTGGCATATCACCCGCTCGATCACCACCCCGCTCAAGCGGGCCGTCAGGATTGCCGAAACGGTTGCCGGCGGCGATCTGACCAGCCGCATCGACGTCCACTCCAACGATGAAATCGGCCAGTTGATGCAAGCGCTCAAAGACATGAACGACAGCCTGGTCAATGTCGTCAGCCAGGTCCGCACCGGCACCGACAGCGTCGCCACTG
>JADMKH010000057.1 GCA_018780025.1 Thiobacillus sp. | reverse complement strand
TCATGCGCAGGTTGACGAAGCTGAAGCGCACGGTGAGATAGACCGCGCCGCCGATTAGCCAGGCGACGATGAATGGCATCACCGCCTCGCCGGGAAAAATGTCATAGAAAATGACACTGGCAAGATAACCATTGAGCGTGCCGAAGAAGGCGTCGAGCGCACCGGGTTCAGCCGCATACGCCATCTGCGGAAAAAGCCCCGCGGCCACCAGCAATACCAATAGACGAATCACAATCAAGCCTCCCTTGAATTTATTATGTCTGCAACAATAACAAACTTGGGGCCGAACCGATAAATTGCGCCCAAAACAAAAGCCGACGCACGCGCCGGCTTTTTTTACTCTGGATTCAGGTCACTTCAGGCCAAGAATCCAGTTGATGATCTTGTCTGCATCCTCAGCCTTGACCTGCGGGTTCGGCGGCATGGGAATCTCGCCCCACACGCCCTTGCCGCCGGTTTTCACCTTGGCAACCAGCTTGTCATGCGCAGTCTTGTCGCCGGCGTATTTCTTGGCAACATCCTTGAAGGCGGGGCCAACAATCTTTTTGTCCACGCCGTGACAGGACATGCAGGCGTTTTTCTGGGCCAGAGCCTGATCGGCGGAAGCCATACCAGACATCATCAACAGGGCAGCGGTAGCCGCGGTCATCATCAATGCTTTCATCTTTAACTTCTCCATCGGGGTCAGGTTGAGTGAGCGTTTTCAATCACACCTACAATATCCAAGAAAAACCCGGCCCGCGCAAGGAAAGGGCTTGGTTATTTGCTACCAAGCCCCCGTAAAACATTATTAATCCCGCTCGATCATTTCGCGGTAGGCATGCCAGCTGGCATGGCCCAACCAGGGGAAGATCACCGCCATGGCAATGAAATCGGTCGCTATCCCGATCGCCACCAGGACGGCAATCAAGGCGCCCCATAGCAACATCGCCGGAAAATTGAGCCGGGTTGCCATGAAGCTGGTGACCAAAGCGGTTGCGAAATCGACTTTGCGATGCAGCAACATAGGCAGTGAAACGACGGAAAGGCTGAACACCATCAGCGCCAATGCCCCGCCAAACGCCAGATAAGCCAGCACGAACTCAGGATATTGCTGAATTGCACTGAAACGCAGCAAGTCTGTCAGGCCGTCAATGCCCGAGCCGCCAAGAAACAGGCCCACCAGTATCGCCGAAATGCGTTCCCACATTGACAGGACAAATACCAGCATCAGTGCGAACAGGCCCAGCGAAGCCGGGTTGGCGCGCCAGGACAGCAAGGGCACAAACAAATGCGGCAACTTGTGATGGTGTTCCAGCCGGTGGCTCACACAGTAAAACACGGTGGCCAGTACCGGTGCAATAAACAGAAACCCGGAGGTGAGCGCCATGGCGAGGTGCGGCTTGTCCCACGCGGCATTCACCAGGCCAAAGCCCAGCAGCGCAAACACCGCGCCGTAAAACAGGCTGAGCGGCCAGGCTCTGGCCATGTCCTGCGCCCCTTCGCGCAGCCAGTGCATGGGCTGATCCAGGCTGATTTTATGAATACCCGGCAAGTTCATGCTGGCCGCCTGCGGGTGAAAAATACCGGGGTCGGTGTGCGTAATCATGATGGCTCCTGAAAACAACAGACCCTCTTTTTCTAGCAGGCGTCCCGCAAATTGCCCAATAGCAAATACTGATATGTCATTCAGTTCAGCAGTGCCGACAACGCGATGACCGGCGGCTGACAAGATGTCCCGCTACAGACCCAGGCGGCTGGCTGATCCGATTCCGGCTTGGCCAATGCATCCGGCAGTCTCAGTCCATTGGGCAGGCTCAGCACCACATCGCGCGCACCAAGCGTGGGCATCAGCGCGGTTGCCCATTCCTGCAGGCTGGCTGCCGGACCGCGCAAGACCACAACACGCGGCGGCAACCATGATTCTTCGAGCACGGCCAGCAGCGTGGCGTAAGCGATCGGCTGTTTTGCCAGCTGCGACTGGAATACACGCAGGCAGCGCGCGCTGGCATCGAGATAACGTGTTTCGCCCAACAGATGGCCCAGCCGCTGCAGAGCAAAGGCCGCGACGCCGTTACCGGACGGGGTGGCATTGTCATAACCCGGCTTGGGGCGCGTAATCAACGCTTCGTGATCGTGGCTGGTGAAGAAGAAGCCACCCTGTTCGGGGTCTTCGAAATGGGTCAGCAACGCGTCGGCCAGTTCGCGCGCCCACGCCATGTCGGCCTCGCGGTAGCCGGCCTGCATGCTTTCCAGCAGGGCATCGAGCAGGAAAGCATAGTCGTCGAGATAGGCGTTGAGCCGCGCTTCGCCGTGCTTGTAGCTGGCCAGCAGGCGCCCGTCGCGCCACAGATTCTGATGCAGGAAATCAACGGCTTCCTGTGCGGCCTTGATCCAGTCGGGCCGTCCCATCACACGCCCGGCATGCACCAAACCTGAAATCATCAACGCATTCCAGCTGGTCAGCTGCTTGTCGTCGCGCCCCGGCTTGACGCGGGTTTCGCGCGCCGCGAACAGTTTGTCCCGCGCACTCGAAAGCCAGACGGCCGCATCGGCTTCGGGCACGCCCAGTTCACTGGCCACATCGGCCAGCGAGCGCGCCAGGATGGGATTCCAGCGGCCCTCAAAGTTTGCGGGCCGATCGAAGCCGTATACATAGGCCGCTATCGCATATTCTTCGTCGCTCAGCAGGTCGCGCGCTTCGTCCGGCGTCCATACGTAAAACCTGCCTTCGTGGCCTTCGGTATCGGCGTCGAGCGCGGAATAAAACCCGCCCTCCGGCGCACGCATCTCGCGCAGCAGCCAGCCCACCAGATCCTCGGCGGTTTCCTTGAATAGCGCCTCGCCGGTCAGCGCCCAGGTATCGGCATACAGATGCAGCAGCGGGCCGTTGTCGTAGAGCATTTTCTCGAAATGGGGAATCGCCCATTGCTCATCGACCGAATAACGGCAGAAGCCCCCGCCCAGTTGGTCGCGCACGCCGCCGGACGCCATCTTGCGCAGGGAAAACAGCGCCATGTCGCGCGCCTGCCCATTGTTGCCGCGTTGCGCCTCGCGCAGCAAAAAAAACAGTTCACCCGGACGCGGAAACTTGGGCGCCCGCGAGAAGCCGCCCCACACCGGATCGAACGCTTCGGCAAGGTCGCGCACGGCATCGGAAAATATTGCGTCACTCACTTTTTGCTGCGCGTCCGGTTCAGGCTGCTGGCGCGCGAGCGCATCGCGCACCGCTGCGTTCTGCGCCAGCACCTCGCCGCGCCGCTCGTACCAGGCGCGCGCAAGGTTCTCCATCAGGTCGGGGAAAGCCGGCAACTGATGACGTGGCGTCCTAGGAAAATAGGTGCCGGCAAAAAACGGCGTCTGATCGGGCGCCAGAAACATCGTCAGCGGCCAGCCGCCACCACGCTGGGTCAACAGCTGGTGCGCGGACTGGTATATCTGGTCGAGGTCGGGGCGCTCTTCGCGGTCGACCTTGATATTCACAAACAGGCGGTTCATCACCACCGCCACGTCGGCATCCTCGAAGCAGTCGTGCGCCATTACATGGCACCAGTGACAGGCGGAATAGCCAATCGACAGCAGGATGGGCTTGTCCTCGCGGCGTGCCTTTTCCAGCGCTTCTTCACCCCACGGATACCAGTCGACCGGATTGTCGGCGTGCTGCAACAGATAGGGGCTGGACTCGGTAGCAAGGCGATTGGGCATGATCGAATAATAGTTGATTAAATCAGTCAACAATTGTACGCTACCTGCAATCCGTACTCAGCAGGAGCCCCCATGTCCCAGGAATTATTCGCCGCTGCCCAGTCGGGCGATACCGCACAAATCAAACAGCTGCTTGATGCGGGCAGCGACCACGCCGCCACCGATGAAGCGGGTGAAACCGCGCTGATGCTCGCCGCCCGCGAAGGCCATGTCGACGCGGTCAAAGTGCTGATTGCCGCCGGTGCCGACGTCAACGCCAAGTCGCCGCAAGGCTGGACCGCGCTGGCCAAAGCCGCCTACAACGGCGAAACCGAACGCGGCTATGTCGAGGTTATCGAAGTGCTGCATGAAGCCGGCGCATCGGTCGACGAACGCATATTTTTCGGTATTACCCCCTTGATGCTGGCTGCCGGCGGCGGCGACGCCTCGGTGGTGGAATGGCTGATCAACAACGGCGCCGACGTGCTGACCGCCAACGAAGGTGGCCGCACCGCCCGCATGATGGCCGACGACAAGTTCTATGTGGATGTAATCAATCTATTGCACGAAGCCGAGCAACAACTGGGCGTGTCGGTCGA
Source organism: Thiobacillus sp. (assembly GCA_018780025.1). Taxonomy (GTDB): domain Bacteria; phylum Pseudomonadota; class Gammaproteobacteria; order Burkholderiales; family Thiobacillaceae; genus Thiobacillus. The sequence continues at coordinate 2,289 of JADMKH010000057.1, read as the reverse complement.
TGGTTCATGCTCATCGACCCATGGCGTCACCAAGCCGCAAGTGGTCAACCTGATGAAGCCCAACACGCACTGAGGCTCGATGGTCGCCCTATTCGTAGTGCGACCACATCCGCAACACCGCCACCACCCGCGCCGCATCGTCGAGCTTGTACACCAGCCGGTGCTGCACGTTGATGCGCCTCGAATACGCGCCAGCCAGATCGCCAATCAGCTTTTCGCAGGGAGGCGGATTCTGATGCGGATTGCTACGGAAAATCTCCAGCAGCGCCTGAGCCTTGGGCTTCAGTCCTGCCGCCGCGAGTTTGCGCGCATCCTTGGCTGCGGCTTTGCTGAATTCGAGCTGCCAACTCACCAGTCGAGCGCGGATTCCGGCAGAAATGCCTCGCGCGGCGCATTCAGCCCATCCAGGATGGACTCGCGCATTCCGGGAATCGACGTCAGGTAAAGCGTTTCCTGGATGCTTGCCCAGTCTTCCGCCGACACCAGAACCGCAGTGCTGCGCTTGCCCTTGATGACCACGGGCTCGTGCGACGCCGCGCTCTCGTCGATCAGACGATAGAGATTGGCGCGGGCTTCGGAAGCGGTGAGGATGTTCATGCCATAATCGTACGCAACCCGGTACGACTATGCAAGCTCAGCGATCCAGCCAGTCGATCAAATCCCGCCACTGTTCAATGTCGCGCTCGACGCTGTGGTGCGGCAAGTCAAACAGGCTTTTGCCTTCGAACGCGGCGTTAACGTAATGCTGGGTGTTGCGCAGATGCGCCAGCACCGGCAATTGCTGCTGCGCCATGAATTGCTCCAGCGTCACGCCGGCGCGGGTACGCACGTCGACCCGCATCCCCACCACGCTGACAAAATCATGGCCTTTGCGCACCGACTTTTCGGCATGCAGCGCGGCCAGAAATTCCTGGCCGGCGCGAATGTCGAACAGCGAGGGCGCGATCGGCACCACCACTTTGTGCGCCAGCTTCAGCGCGCGCTCCAGGTTCTTGCCGTGCAGCCCGGCGGGCGAATCGATCACCAGCCAGTCGCTGCCGCCTTTTTGCCCGTCGCGCAGCAAATCAATAGCCGGCAACGTCGCGTCGCGTATCGCCAGCCACTGGCTCGCGGATTTCTGCCGGTCCAGGTCGAGCATCGCCACGCGCTGGCCTTGCGACGCCAGATAGCCCGCCAGATTGATCGACAAGGTGGTCTTGCCGCTGCCGCCCTTGGGGTTGGCAACCAGGATGACCCGCATGCTCAAAGCGCCTCGGCGCTGTAGGTCACCGCCAGCGTGTGCGTCTCGCCCGGCGCCACGGTGACGACGTTGTCCATCGCATTGGCCGATTCGACGCACACCATTTCGCGCCAGCCGGCGCCCGACTTGCCTTGTCCCATGTCGCCCATCTGCCCGGCCTTCTCGGTCCACGGCGTCCATACGATGGTGGACAGCGAACCGGTTTTGGCGATGCGGATGCGGCGATTGAGGCCCGCGTCTTCGATCACGCATTCGGCCGGGGTGTTGACGTAGACGCGGTCGACTTCGCTTTTCAGCGCAATCGCGCCGCTTTGTTTCTTCTTCGCAAAGTTGTCGACCTTGTCGTGGTAGCTGCTGCCTTCCAGCCCGGTGATTTTCACGCTGCCGACATCGCTGATCTGCAGATAGGTGTGCAGCGCTTCGCCGATCTGCACCGGCTTGTCGCCCAGGTTGGTGGTGGCCAGCTGCAGTTCCAGCTTGTCGCCGACGATGACGGTGAGCGTGAGCCGGGTGGGATGCGGCCATTGCTTGCGGGTCTGTTCGGTGTCGGCCAGTTGCAGCGTGAGCTCGGTTTTGCTGTCGTTGCGCTTTCGGCTGCTGACAACCGTCCACGCCACGGTGCGCGCAAAGCCGTGCGCGGGGAACGCGGCTTCGCTGGCATGCGCGCCAAACCACGGCCAGCACACCGGCGCGCCGCCGCGGATGGACTTGCCGGGCGCGAACTTGGCCGCATCGGACACCCACACCACGGGCTCCTGCTGCGACTTGGGACGGAAGTTCACCACGTGGGCGCCCTGCAAGCAGATCGTCGCGCGGCCACCGTGGTTGTCGATGTCGGCATAGGTCAGCCCGCCAGCGCCTTCGCGGAAGCTCAACTGGTCGGCGATGGCAAAGCGGGCCAGCGGATCCGCGTGAATCTGTGCTTCGGTGGGATGCTCGACCAGACTGACATCACGCACCGCGCCGAAAGCGGCCGAAGTCGTCATCGCAGCGTAAGCCCGCAGCGCGGCCGATACGGCACGCACGCGGTTGACCGGCTTCCAGGCGTG
>JADMKH010000281.1:1240-6582 GCA_018780025.1 Thiobacillus sp. | reverse complement strand
CGCGCACCAGATTTTGTGCCGTGTCTCCGGTCAGCAGCCGCGACACTTCACGCGCCTCGCTGTCGTACAGCGCGGTTGGGTTGCTTGCATGCCGACGCCAGTGATCAATCAAGGCATAGGGTGCGGGGTAGTGCGCCGGTTTGACGCGTTCAGTTACCTGTTTGTGCATTTTGGCGGCCACCAAGCCACGCAGTGCAGGCCAGCCGGCGGCTCGCTGCAACAAACCCGGCTGGCGCTGCGCAGGTTTGTTGTTCAACACCTGGCGACAGGCGACATCGAGCTGGCGCAGCGGCACGCAATCGTCGATCAGGCCGATTTTTTTCGCGGCCCGCCCGGACAGATTGCGACCGGACAACATCAGGTTCATCGCCGCCAGATGACCGACGCGCTCGATCGATCGTACGCTGCCGCCAAAGCCGGGGAAGATGCCGAGGCGCACTTCAGGGAATCCAAGCTGGGTTCGCGCATCGTCGGTGGCGATGCGGTAGGTGCAGGCCAGCGCGAGTTCCAGCCCGCCGCCGAGACAAAAGCCATGGATCGCGGCCACGCTCGGGCACGGCAAACGTTCCAGCCGGAACAGCAGGGCGTGCGCGTTACGTATCAGCGCTTCCGCTACGTTGGGGTCGCGCATGCCGGCAAAGCGTTTCACATCGGCGCCCGCAATAAAGCCGCTGGATTTGGCCGAGCGGATGACGAGCCCTTGGGGTGGCGTAGCTTCGAGTTCGGCCAGCGCGATGCCGAATTCGGCGAGCGTCTCGTCGGACAAGGTGTTGACACCCGATCCGGCCTGATCGAAAACCAGCCAGGCAATGTCATTGTCGTCGCGGCTGAGGGTCCAGTTATTCATGATGCGACGCCTCGCTCGATCAGCATCGCGCCGCCCTGACCGCCGCCGATGCACAGGCTGGCTATCCCGCGTTGGGCATCGTGTGCTTCGAGTACGCGCAGCAGATGAAGCACGATGCGTGCGCCGCTGGCGCCCACCGGATGCCCCAGGCTGACGCCGCCGCCATCCGGGTTGAGTCGATCGCTGTTTATCGGCGAGAACGGCGTGTCGCGGCCGAGTTCGTTGCGGCAGAAATCGGCATCGCTCATGGCAATCAAACACGCCAGTACCTGGCCGGCGAAGGCTTCGTTGATTTCCCACCAGTCCACATCGCCGGTGTCCCAGTGATGACGCTGCAACAATTGCGCAATGGCATAAGCCGGCCCCAGCCCCATTTGCGCCGGATCGAGTCCGGACCAGGCGACATCGACGATGCGCGCACGGGGCGTGAGCCCGTGCTTTTCAACGGCCTCGGCCGAGGCGAGAATCAGGCAGGCGGCGCCGTCGGTTATCTGCGCCGAATTGCCGGCGGTGACGCGGCCATATTTGAGATCGAACACCGGCTTGAGTTGGCCCAGTTGTTCCAGGCTGCTGTCGGCGCGCAGGCCGTTGTCGTGTTCGATCACGCTCTGGCCGTCGTACAGCGGCACCAGTTCATCGGCCAGACTGTCCTGCGCGGCGGCGAGGCGCTGATGACTTTGCAGGGCAAAGGCGTCCATTTCGGCGCGGGAAATACCGAAGCGGTGCGCCAGTTCTTCGGTGGTTTGCCCCATGGTCAGCCCCACCACGGGATCGGTCAGGCCGCGCAGCAACCCAATCACCGGCACCAGATGCGCAGCGCGCAGGCGTGCCAGTTCGCGCAGTTTTTGCGGCAGGGTTTTCGCCTGGTTAAAGCCCGCCAGCCAGGCGACCATTTTTTCATTGAACAACACCGGGTGGTGGCTCATGGCTTCGGTTCCGCCCGCCAGCACCAGATCGGCGCGGCCGAGTGCGATGTCCTTGGCGGCGGAGTCCAGCGCCTGCATGCCCGAGGCGCAGTTGCGTTGCACCGTCCAGGCCGGGACGCGATGGCCGCACCCCAGCCGCAGCGAAATGACGCGGCCGATGTTGGCTTCGTCGGGGCCTGACGACACGCAGCCGAAAATCACTTCGTCGAGATCGGCAGGCTGGAAGGGCTGGCGCAACAGCAATGCGCGCCCGGCAGCGACGCCGAGGTCGGAGGCGTGGAACGGACCGGGTACGCCACGGGCCTTGATCTGCGGGGTGCGCGCACCGTCAACGATATAAACCGGGCGACCGGAGAATGGGCTGGGGGCGTTCATGACTGCGCCTTTCTAATCGGTGCGGGCGGTGGGGTGGACGCGGCAGACTTGCCGGCCGGCTGTTCATCGCCAAACCGGGAAAAGGCATCGACCTGCACCACCTGGTCGATCTGTTTCAGATAGCGCTCAACCTGCTTGAACTGGGCTTCGCCGATCAGATGTTTTTGCCGGGCCTCTTTGGCCAGGTCGCTGAGCGTGCGTGAAGTGAGGCTGCCTTTGCGGCGCAGGGACTTCAGCTTGGCTTCGAGCGGTGCCAGTTCGTGCGCAAGCAATAATGCATCCTCGAGCTGATGGCTGCGTTCGCTTGCATCGGGATGAATGAATACGCCCGCAGTCAGACGTTCGCGCGTATTCGAGGGGCTGAGCAACAGCTGCGCGGCGGCGTGCGCGGCGCGGTCGGACGGCTCGGAGAAGGCAAAGCCGGTGGGAAACGTCAGCGCGCGCAGCGCCCAGGCAAGCGGGCGTCCGGGCAGGTTGCGATAGAGCGAGCGGAAGCTTTCCTGCATCCGGTAAAGACTCTCCTGCAAGGCCCAACGCACCAGCGGGTAATCGGCTTCGGGTTCGCCGTCATCGTAATACCGTTTCAGCACCGCCGACGACAGATAGAGTTCGGACAGCACGTCGCCCAGCCGCGCCGAGAGCCGTTCGCGCCGCTTGAGCGAACCGCCCAGGGTCATCATTGCGGCGTCCGAGCACAGCGCGAGCGCGGCGCTCATCCAGGCCAGCGTCTGGTAATAGCGGTGGGCCAGACTGGCCGGGGCTGCGGCGCTGCGTCCACGCGTGAGTCCACGCACGAAAGCCCGGCCGAGGTTGCCCATCAGAAATCGCGCATGGCCTACCAGCGCCTGATCGAACTGGCGCAAGCCTTCAGCCTGATCGGCGTGATGCATGGCCGTAAATTCACGCAGCACCCAGGGATGACAACGGATGGCGCCCTGGCCAAAGATGATCATCGAGCGGGTGAGAATGTTGGCGCCTTCAACGGTGATGGCGATGGGGATGGCCTGGTAGGCGCGGCCCAGCAGGTTCGACGGCCCGAGGCAAATGCCGCTGCCACCCTGAATATCCATCGCGTCATTGATGACGCGGCGGTATTTTTCGGTGAGATGATATTTGACGATGGCCGAAATGACCGAAGGCTTCTCGCCCTGGTCGAGATAAGCGAGCGTCAACCTGCGTGCGGAATCCATCTGGTAGGTGAGGCCGGCGATGCGCGCCAGCGCTTCTTCCACGCCTTCAAAATGCCCGATTGGCTGGTTGAACTGCCGGCGCAGTCGGGCATAGGCGCCGGTGAAACGGCTTGCCGCCTTGCCCGCGCCAGTGGACAGCGCGGGCAGCGAAATGCCGCGACCTTCGGACAGGCATTCCACCAGCATGCGCCAGCCCTGACCGATGCCTCTTTCACCCCCGACGATGTGCGTGAGGGGAACGAATACATCGTGACCGCGATTCGGTCCATTCATGAACGGGATGTTGAGCGGGTTGTGGCGTTCGCCGATTTCCACGCCGGGGGTGTCGTGCGGTATCAACGCCACGGTGATGCCGAGGTCTTCGGTTGTACCCAGCAGATGGTCGGGGTCGTGGCAGGTGAAGGCCAGGCCGATCAGCGTCGCCACCGGCCCCAGCGTGATGTAGCGCTTGTCCCAGTTGAGCCTGAGTCCCAGCACCGTTTCGCCTTTCCACCGCCCTTTGCAGACCACGCCGGTATCCGGAATGGCGCCGGCATCCGAACCGGCGTGGGGGCCGGTGAGCGCAAAGCAGGGGACGTCGAGGCCACGCGCCAGGCGCGGCAGATAGTGGTTTTTTTGTTCTTCGGTGCCGTAGTGCAGCAGCAGCTTTCCTGGCCCGAGCGAATTCGGCACCATCACGGTGACCGCTGCCGTGATGCTGCGGGTGGCGAGTTTCATCACCACCGCAGAATGCGCAGCATTGGAAAATTCCAGCCCACCATACGCACGTGGAATGATCATGCCGAAGAAGCCTTCCTGCTTGATGTATTGCCAGGCATCCGCAGGCAGATCGAAATCCTGATGCGCGATGCGCCAGTCATCGATCATCCGGCACAGGGTTTCGGTGGGTCCATCGACAAAGGCCTGTTCGTCGGCGGACAAGCAGGCAGGCGGCGTGGCAAGCAAGGCCTTCCAGTCAGGGTTGCCGGAAAACAGCTCGCGGTCCCAGCCTACGGTCCCGGCTTCGAGTGCCTGCTGTTCGGTTTCAGAAAGATGCGGGAGTACGGCACGGAACCGCTTGAACAGCGGGGCGGACAGCCCCTTGCGACGCAGCGGTGCTATCAGGACAAGCGAGAGTCCGGCAAGCGCAGCCAGACCGAGAAGACTCAGGACAAGCTTCACGAAAAGAGCTAAATCCACAGCGACCTCCTTATTGGTATCCCTTCATCATAGACAGCGACGGTTCACTGTCACGCTCTGAATCATGGATGCGCGCCCTGCATCTGGCGTAGCGGTGCTATTTGCGTGGTCTTAATTGAAAGCAGCCATCATATCGATGGCTGCGGAGTCGTGCTTGATATCAACGCAGGATCAGTTCGCCATGAATCGGCGCGCCAGCCAGTGATCCAGACTCAGCTTGCCGGGACCGCTCAGCAACAGCGGAACAAACATCACCAGATACATCAGCGGCAGCTTGTAGCCGTTGTCGCAGACGTTGTAGCCATTGCCCGAGTGCACACTGGCCCAGGCGACGATGGTGAGAATAATCAGCGACACGCTGAAGAAACGGGTGCCCAGGCCAATTACCAGCGCAACGGCGCCGAGCAACTCGGACCAGGTGGCCAGAAACCAGGAAATATCCACGGGCACGACGCTGAATGGAAAAGGGAAGTTTTCCTGGATATTGATGAACCAGTTTTCGCCGGTAAACTTCTGGACGCCGGCTTCCCAGAATTCCCATGCCAGCAACAGCCGTATGGCCAATAGTCCCAGGCAGCTTCCGGCCCGATCGAGTCGCGTGGTCAATCCTGCGTATAAATTAACGATGGCATGCATGCCGAATCACCTGTGATGAACAAGAACGGAGTGTGATCAAGGCCCGTTGATATTCCCCCGGGCCTTGGCTGATTGCTTATATCTTTTTAGTGGCGCCGCACTTGCCTTCGCCGCATTTGCCTTCCTTGGCTTTGGGGTCGGCAGCCTGCGGATTCTTGGTGCCGCCGCATTTGCCCTCGCCACATTTGC
>JADMKH010000281.1:0-1221 GCA_018780025.1 Thiobacillus sp. | reverse complement strand
GTCTTTGGCCTTGACATCGGTTGCTTTGGTTTTGCTGCCGCCGCACTTGCCTTCGCCGCACTTGCCGTCTTTGGATTTTTCCGTTTGTGCAACTTGATAGCCTTGCGAAAGATCGTTCAGCGCAAAGGGGTTGCCGTTAGCAGCGGAGGCGATACCTGCGGTGCCGAGTGCGGCGGTTAATGCGAGAGTGAGCGTTGCGGTGCGTGTTTTCATGACCAATCTCCAAAAGTTTAGTGTGCTGTTGCCCATGCAGCAGGATTAAAGCGGGCGGGGGTGAATGGATAAAAGGGATACATCGATAAAGCGGTATCTACGCGTCAAGTGGAAGTTGGTTTTCTCTCCGGGCAGGCCCGGCTCCTTTCTGTTATCGAGACACTGTCGACATCACAACCGATTCCGTTTCAGCGTCGTACACCCCTTTGTCGGCGGGTTCCGTGTTTCCTTACAGAAAGGCGGACAGGGTTTTTTTACGGGAAACGACACGCCACGCTGTTCGGAGTCGTGTCCGCTTCACCCATGCCTTGTTTGTCTCCCGCATAGAAATGCATTGCTGGTCCCGGCCGCAGCCGGTATAGTGCGGCCTCCCGCACCTAGCCAATCGGTGCGCGGTTCTTTTACCCCTGATCTCACGATCCTCTATTCGTCTGCCTCGATTGGTATCACTGTAAAAGTGACAGGCCGTCGCAGGAAACCACATGACTACTGAAATAACATTTTCCAGCCTCGCGCTGGCCGAACCCATTTTGCGTGCCATTGCCGATGCCGGCTACACCACGCCCACCCCGATTCAGGCGCAGGCGATCCCGCAAGTGCTGGCAGGCGGCGATCTGCTTGCCGCGGCGCAAACCGGCACCGGCAAGACTGCCGGCTTCACGCTGCCGATCCTGCATCAACTGTCGACGCGTGCCGCGCAAGCGCCCAAGCCGGGACGCCCGCGCTGCCTGATCCTGGTGCCGACGCGCGAACTCGCCGCGCAGGTCGAAGACTCGGTCAAGACCTACGGCAAATACCTGAACCTCACCTCGATGGTGATGTTCGGTGGCGTCAACATCAACCCGCAGTTCAAGGCGCTGAGATCGCGCCTCGATATTCTGGTCGCCACCCCCGGTCGCCTGCTCGACCACATGGGACAAAAAACGGTGGATTTGTCCGGCATTGAAATCCTGGTGCTCGACGAAGCCGACCGCATGCTCGACATGGGCTTCATCCGCGACATCAAGA
>JADMKH010000103.1 GCA_018780025.1 Thiobacillus sp. | reverse complement strand
CGTAGGCCTTGTCGAAATGATCTTCTACCGTGCGCTTGGTGCGGCTGCTGATGAAGATGATGTCGGTGATGCCGGCGTCCATTGCTTCTTCAACCGCATATTGAATCAGCGGCTTGTCGACGATCGGCAGCATTTCCTTGGGGCTGGCCTTGGTGGCGGGCAGGAAACGGGTGCCCAGACCAGCGACGGGGAATACGGCTTTTTTAACTTTTTGCATGTCTCTTTCCGGAAAATTGTGCGATTCACAAATCCAAACGATGCTGCTCGTTATGGTTATTCGGCGCCAGCAAAGCCAGCAGCCCTGGTTCGTCCAGGACAGGCACGCCAAGTTCCTGCGCTTTTGCCAGTTTGCTGCCAGCCTCCTCACCCGCTACCACGTAATCGGTTTTCTTCGAGACCGAACCCGCCACCTTGCCGCCAGCGGCCTCGATTTTCGCTTTGGCGGCATCGCGTGTAAGGGTTGGCAGCGACCCGGTCAGCACCAGCGTCTTGCCTGCGAGGATACCGGACGATTGTTGCATGCCCGTGTTCTCGGTCCAATGCACACCGGCTGCACGCAGTTTATTGACCACCTCCAGATTATGCGGCTCGGCAAAAAACTGGATGATCGACTGCGCAACGATGGGACCGACATCGCGCACGGCCAGCAACCCGGCCTCAGTCGCGGCAATCAGCTTGTCCAGCGAACCGAAATGCTGCGACAGATCTTTCGCCGTGGTCTCTCCAACATTGCGTATGCCGAGCGCAAAAATGAAGCGCGCCAGGGTGGTGGTTTTGCTTGTCCCGATCGCCGCGATCAGATTGGTCGCCGATTTCTCGGCCATCCGCTCCAGTCCGGCCAGTGTGTCCAGGCTCAGTTCGTACACCTCGGCGGGTGTGTGCACCAGGCTGCGTTCGACCAGTTGATCAACCAGCTTGTCGCCCAGTCCTTCGATGTCCATCGCGCGACGACCCGCAAAGTGCAGCAAGGCCTGCTTGCGCTGCGCCGGGCAATATAAGCCGCCGGTGCAGCGTGCCGCCGATTCGCCTTCCAGCCGCACCACATGCGAACCGCACTCGGGACACGCGGGGTAGGCCTGCAGAATATCGAAACGCGGCGGCGCGGGATCGGGACGCCGCTCGATCACCGCCGCGACGACTTCAGGAATGACGTCGCCGGCCCGCCGAACGATGACCGTGTCGCCCACGCGCACATCCTTGCGGTCGATTTCGTCCTGATTGTGCAGGGTAGCGTTGGTCACCGTCACGCCGCCGACGAATACCGGCGCCAGCCGTGCAACCGGCGTCAGCGCGCCGGTGCGACCCACCTGGATGTCGATGCCAAGCAGCGTGGTCAATTGCTCCTGCGCCGGATATTTGTGCGCCACTGCCCAGCGCGGCTCGCGGGTCACGAAGCCCAGTTCACGCTGCAGTTCGAAGCGATTGACCTTGTACACCACGCCATCAATGTCGAACGGCAGACTGTCGCGGCGCGCGGCGATATCGTCGTGGAAGGCAATCAACGCCGCTGCGCCCAGCCCGGTGATGCGTTCGCCACACACAGGCATTCCCAGTTTCTCCAGGGCATCGAGCGCGGCACCGTGGGTAACCGGCGCATTTTTCCAGCCCTGCACCTCACCGAGTCCATAGGTAAAAAACGACAGCGGGCGTTGCGCAGCCATCGCCGGATCGAGTTGGCGGATGCTGCCCGCCGCGCCGTTGCGTGGGTTGACCAGAGTTGGCTTACCCGCTTCGCGCTGCTTGGCGTTGTAGCGCTCGAAATCATCGCGCCGCATGAATACTTCACCGCGCACTTCCAGCACGACGGGGGGAGACCCGGTATTCAGGCGCAGGGGAATCGAATGTACCTTAAGTATGTTTCGCGTGACATCCTCGCCTGTTTCACCATCACCTCGCGTCGTTGCCTGTAACAACAGGCCATGTTCATAACGCAAGTTGATCGCCAAGCCGTCGAATTTCAACTCGGCAGCATATTCGACCGGAGGATCGTTTGCGCCCAGCCCCAGTTCGCGCCGCACCCGCGCGTCGAAGGCTTGCGCGCCGCTGGCCTCGGTATCGGTTTCAGTGCGGATCGATAACATCGGCACCGCATGGTGCACCACTTCAAAACCCACCAGCTGCTTTCCACCGACGCGACGGGTAGGCGAATCGAGAGTGACAAATTCTGGATATTCGGCTTCAAGCGCCTGAAGTTCGCGGAACAGCCGATCATATTCCGCATCAGGAACAATCTGTTGATCGAGAACGTAGTAGGCGTAGTTGTATCGCTCGAGTTCCTGGCGCAACGCGGTCACGCGCGCCAAAACATCCGGCGACGCCATCAGGAAAACAGCCGCAGCGCCCGCCTTGAACCCGATGGCACGCCGCGCGCTTCCATGCGCTCGTATATCTGGGTGAGCTGAGTGCGAATTTTCTCGATCCCGGTATCGGTCAATGGACGGAGATTGTCATCGACCAGAATACCGCCGACCTCATTGGCCAATTTCCGGCCGAACGCAACCATGCCATCAAATACCTTCAAGCCATCTGGCACACGCGGCACATCAAACTGCAAGGTCACGCCCTGCGAAGTTTGCCCCTCGATCACTGTTGCACTGAATGGCTCGGCATCGTGGTTGCACAAGGCATAAAGTGGCTCACCCCGGCTGTCCAGCAACTGATAGACACCATCGATGCCCAGAACCATACTGCTGGTTTCGGCTTCTTTGACGATACGTGCCAGATTGACGGCACCTTCGCCGCGCGCCACGACGTTCAATCCAATCAGGACATCAACGTCGACACAGAAACGGTCGATGGCCTGGGCTCGCTCCAACGCATCGACCATATCGTCACAGGCCATGCGCAAGCCATGCGCCTGCACGGTGGTTTGCAACAACGCACACAAAGCCGACAACTGCTCTTCCTGCGCAGCGCCGTTGCGATCAGCCAACTGAAGGGTGACGACTACTTGCTGATAATGCGCATCCCGCCAGGGCTGAACGTCCTCCCAGTCGGAACCGCCTGCCGGCAAGCCAAGCCAGCGAACGGTCTTGCCCAGCGTGCGTGCCTGGTTGAATGCATCGGCAAACACATTAGCCAGCACACCCTCGCTCTCGATGCGGACGCGATATTCCATGAGTTCATCATAAGGCGCGGGCTTCGCGGTAACAGTTGAACGTGTCGGAGTTGTTGTCCGGACTGGATCCGATGGCGCTGAAACGAGGGGTGCCGGGCGCAGTGCCGGACTGGCCTCATGACCAGGGTAATGCGCAGGAACTGGCCTCTCGGCGTCATTCACCGAACCAACTGGCGCGATATCGGAATCGATATACAAATGCGGCTCATGCGCCTCGACAACCGCCTGGCTCGCGCCCATATCAAAAGCGGGCTCGTGTAATGCAGGCTCGACTCGATTGTGTCTTTCACGCGGCTCGACACCCGTGTGGATCAGCGCATCCCCCATCGGCATTTGAAAGGCCGCATCCGCCTGTTTCCGGAAACGGCGCTCCTGACGCCAATTAAACAGCATCACCGCGACAACGACAGCCGCGCCAATAACCAACAGCCAGATTTGCAAATCACTCATTCATTTTTCCCGGCTGAACGGAGTGGGTAGACACCACCCGAACGAACCATTCGTCCGCTGCGATCATCCCCAACTCATTACGCGCACGTTCTTCAATTGCGTCGCGCCCCTGCTTGAGGTCATCCACTTCGGCCAGCAACCCCGTGTTGCGGGCCAGCAAGCGTTTATTCAGCGATTGCTGTGTGTCGATATCAATCGCACGCTCTCGCACTTTCAACCAGCCTCCCTCACCCAGCCACAACGGATATTGCAACAACGCAACCACAACGGCCAGCAGCCAGGTCAAACCCCGGCTGCGAATGCGGGCGAAAAGCTTGCCCGCGTTAAAGTCAGCCGCGCTGGCGGAAAGCATCGCGTCCAGGATACATTGCCGTGTCGCCGAGTTCTTCTTCAATGCGCAACAGCTGGTTGTATTTCGCCATACGGTCGGAACGCGACAGCGAGCCGGTCTTGATCTGGCGAGCATTGGTGGCCACCGCCAGATCGGCAATCGTGGTGTCCTCGGTTTCGCCCGAGCGGTGCGATATCACCGAAGTGTAGCCCGCCTGCTTGGCCATCTCGATGGCCAGGAAGGTTTCCGACAAGGTACCAATCTGATTGACCTTGATCAGGATCGAATTGGCGACACCTTTCTCGATGCCTTCCTTGAGAATTTTTGAATTGGTGACGAACAGATCGTCGCCCACCAGCTGCACGCGCGCGCCGAGCTTGTCGGTGAGGATTTTCCAGCCATCCCAGTCGCCTTCGGCCATACCGTCTTCGATGCTGATGATGGGGTACTTGTCGCACCAGGCCGCCAGATAATCGGTCAGTTCGGTCGATGTCAGCTTCAGGCCTTCGGAATCCAGGTTGTAGCGGCCGTCCTTGTAAAACTCGGAAGCCGCGCAATCCACACCAATCGCCACGTCGATGCCGGGTTGCAGGCCAGCTTTTTCGATTGCCTGCACGATCAGCTTCAGCGCCGCTTCGTGCGATTCCAGGTTGGGCGCAAAGCCGCCTTCGTCGCCGACGGTGGTCGCCATGCCGGCATCGTCGAGCAGTTTTTTCAGCGCGTGGAACACTTCGGCACCGTAGCGCAACGCTTCGCGGAAGCTCGGCGCGCCGACCGGAATCACCATGAATTCCTGCATGTCGATATTGTTGTTGGCGTGCGCGCCGCCGTTGATGATGTTCATCATCGGCACCGGCAACGCCATCGGCGCGGCGCCACCCAGATAGCGATACAGCGGCAGGCCCGCCTGCTCGGCAGCGGCACGTGCGCACGCCATCGACACCGCCAGCAGCGCATTGGCGCCGAGGCGCGATTTGTTTTCAGTGCCGTCAAGTTCGATCATGGTCTTGTCGATGAAAGCCTGGTCTTCGACATCCAGGCCGATGATCGCCTCGCAGATTTCGGTGTTGACGTGTTCGACGGCGTTCAGCACGCCCTTGCCGAGGTAACGCGATTTGTCGCCGTCGCGCAGTTCGATCGCCTCACGGCTGCCGGTGGAGGCGCCCGACGGCACCGCAGCGCGACCCAGCACGCCGGACTCCAGCAGCACATCGGCTTCAACAGTGGGATTACCACGGGAGTCCAGAATTTCCCGGGCGATGACATCAATAATTGCGCTCAATTTATTCTTTCCTGATCAGTTCGAATGCCGTAATCGCGGCACTCAGTTTTTAACAAGTTTGTTTTCGATGAAGCCGCGCTGTTTCACCAGCGCGTCGATTTCCTTCAACGTTTCCAGCAATTCTTTCATCATGCCCAGCGGCCATGCGTTAGGGCCATCTGACAACGCAACCGCAGGATTCGGATGCGTCTCGGCAAACACGCCCGCGACGCCGCAGGCCACCGCCGCGCGTGCCAGCACCGGCACGAATTCGCGCTGACCGCCGCTGGTGGTGCCCTGCCCGCCCGGCTGCTGCACCGAGTGGGTGGCATCGAACACCACCGGGCAACCGGTGTCGCGCATGATGGCAAGCGCACGCATGTCCGACACCAGCGTGTTGTAGCCGAAGCTGACGCCGCGCTCGCACACCATGATCTGTTCGTTGCCCACTGCGCGGGCCTTGTCGACCACATTCTGCATGTCCCACGGCGCAAGAAACTGGCCCTTCTTGATGTTGACCGGGCGCCCGGTGCGCGCAACATTTTGAATGAAGTTGGTCTGCCGACAGAGGAAAGCCGGCGTTTGCAGCACATCGACTACCGCAGCCACTTCGTTCAGCGGCGTGTCTTCGTGCACGTCGGTCAGTATCGGCACACCAATCTTCGCCTTCACTTCCGACAGGATACGCAAACCCTCTTCCAGCCCCAGTCCTCGGAAAGACTGGGTCGACGAACGGTTGGCCTTGTCGAACGAGGATTTGTAAATGAAGGGGATATCCAGCGCCCCGCACATTTCCTTCAGTGCGCCGGCGGTGTCCATCGCCAGTTGCTCGGACTCGATCACGCAGGGTCCGGCAATCAGGAATAAGGGGTGGTCGAGTCCCGCTTCAAAGTGACAGAGTTTCATGCGTGCGTCTCCTGTTGCTGCGCCAGCGCGGCCTTCACGAAGGAGATGAAAAGCGGATGGCCGTTGCGCGGGTTGCTGGTGAATTCGGGGTGGAACTGACAGCCAATAAACCAGGGATGCACCGCAGTCGGCAACTCCACCATTTCGCACAGGTCGGTGCCCGGCGCGCGGCCCGCCACCACCAGGCCCTTCGCTTCAAGATCGGCCAGCAGGGTGTTGTTCACTTCGTAACGATGGCGGTGACGTTCGGTAATATTCGCCACGCCATAGGTCTCGCGCGCCAGCGTGCCGGCCTTGAGTTCGCACGGCTGTCCACCGAGGCGCATGGTGCCGCCCAAGTCGGACAGTTGGCTGCGCTTTTCGATCTGGCCATCCCGGTCCAGCCATTCGGTAATCAGGCCAATGACAGGATGCGTGGTTGCAGGTTCGAATTCAGTCGAATGCGCATCCGCCATGCCGGCGACATCGCGTGCGTATTCGACCACGGCGAGCTGCATGCCAAGGCAGATGCCCAGATACG
>JADMKH010000206.1 GCA_018780025.1 Thiobacillus sp. | reverse complement strand
GATTGCCCATCACGTCGGCCACCCGCTCGAGTTCGGTCGCGCCGCGCGGCAGCGCTACGGTGGCTTCCCACAACTGCGCGCCGTTGGCCGGGTTCAGCGCAACCAGCTTGCCACCGGGAAATCCGGCGTACAACACGTTGTCGCGCACCACCATGCCGCCCGAGCTGCGCAGGCTCAAGGCCGGCAGGTTACGGGTGTACAACCATTTCTTGCTGCCATCTGCCACCGCCAGGCCATGTACATTGCCATCGCCGGTACGGGCGATGACGATTCCTGCTGCAGCCAGCAACTGGCCTGTCACTTCGCTGGTGAGCGCCACTTTCCAGCGCGGCTGACCAGTAGCCAGATCGAGCGCCAGCATGTCGCCCTTGCCGCCGCCCGCCAACACCAAGCCCTGGCCCGCGCCGGCTCCGGCGGACAGCTTCATGCCAGTGTCGGTTTTCCAGATCAGGCTGCCGTTGGCAACAACAATGCGCACCACCCGGCCGCCGCCAGCTGCCAGCACATCCTCGCCCTCAAGCTGGGGACGCAACAGATAAGCGCCGGCGTCGCCGGTCTCGCCTTTCCAAGCTTCGGCCAGAGTGACGGTCGGCTTGAACTCAACCAGTTCGGCCGGCTTGGCCTTGGTCGGTCCGGCGCCAAACCAGCCTCCCACCGTGCTGCAGCCAGACAACGCCAGCGCCAGCCCCAATGCAATCAAACGCATCTTCACTTGGTCTCCCCTCCCAGCGCATCGAGTTTCAACTCGACGATATTGCGGTACGGGTTGTCTTCCTTCATCTTGCCGAACGCGGCCTGGTAGGCGGCTCGTGCTTCGATCTGCTTGCCTTGCGCCAGCAGCACATCGCCCTTCAGGTCGTCAAAACGCGGCGCAAAGGCGTCGCTACGGGGGGCGGACAAGGTTTTGTGGGCGGCTTCATATTGCTTCTGGTCGAGCTGCACCCCGGCCAGCCGCAGGCGCGCCAGATCCTTGATGGCCGGCTCCTTGCTGTTGGCCACCGCCCACTCCAGCTGGGCCTGCGCGCTTTTCATGTCCTTGCCCGCCGCGTTGAGCTTGGCGAGCAACAGCGCCGCGCGCGGCGCATAAGCCGTGCCCTTGTACTGATCGATCAGCATCGACCCGGCTTCGCGTGCGCCCTTGGCATCGTTGGCTGCCAGCGACTGGGTCAGCTTTTCGTATACGGTGGCGGCTTCCAGCGTTTGCGTCAACGTGTGGTTCTGCCAGTAGCGCCAGCCCGCCGCCGCCGCAATCGCCACAGCCAGACCGATCATCACCAGGTTGCCCCAGCGTTTCCACCAGGCTTTCAGTTCGTCCAGCCGTTCCTGCTCGTCAAGATCGTAGGTTGCCATCGTGCTATGCCTTTTAAGTTGATGCGTTTTGTAGAAATTCGATTGCCAGCGCCACTTCGACGCGGGTCTGTTCGCCCGTTCCGCGCAACGGCTTCAGCGTTACCTGCTGCGCGGCGGCTTCATCGTCGCCGATGATCACCGCGAACCGCGCACGGCTGGCGTCGGCTTTTTTCATCTGCGACTTGAAGCTGCCGCCGCCGCAATGCAACACTGCGGCAAGGCCCGCGCCACGCAACGCACTCGCCACTTGCCAGGCGAAGGCTTGCGCCGCGTCGCCCGCATGGACGATATACGCGTCCGGCACCGTCGGCGCAAGTGTCGTGCTGCCCAACTCCATCAGCGACAACAGCCGCTCAATGCCCATGGCGAAACCGGCGGCCGGCGCCGGCTTGCCGCCGAGCTGCTCGATCAGGCCGTCGTAACGTCCGCCCGCGCACACCGTGCCCTGCGCGCCGAGCTGGTCGGTTACCCACTCGAATACGGTGCGATTGTAATAGTCGAGCCCGCGCACCAGCCGCGGATTGAGCTCGAACGCAATGCCATTCGCGCGCAACAGGCCTTGCAGCGCATCGAAATGCGCCCGCGCCGCGTCGTCCAGCTCGTCTACCAGCTGGGGCGCAGCGTCGTTGAGCGCCTGCATCGCCGGGTTTTTACTGTCGAGGATGCGCAGCGGATTGCTGTGCAACCGCCGCGTCGAATCCTCGTCGAGCGCGTCCTGATGCGCCTCGAAATACGCAATCAGTTTGGCGCGATGGCGATGGCGCGACTCGACATCGCCCAGCGTGTTGAGCTGCAGCGTCGGGTTGACGCCGAGCGCGCGCCACAGGTCGGCACACATCACGATCAGTTCGGCGTCGACGTCCGGCCCGGCAAAGCCCAGCGCCTCGACCCCCACCTGATGAAACTGCCGGTAGCGGCCTTTTTGCGGACGCTCGTGGCGGAACATCGGCCCCGTGTACCACAGGCGCTTACCACCGTCGTACAACAGATTGTGCTGGATCACCGCGCGCACCGACGACGCCGTGCCTTCCGGACGCAGCGCCAGCGACTCGCCATTCAGCTCGTCGACGAAGGTGTACATCTCCTTTTCGACGATGTCGGTCACCTCGCCGATGGCACGTTTGAACAGGCCGGTGTGTTCAAGAATCGGCGTGCGCATCTCGCGGTAGCCGTAGCGCCGCAGCCAGTCGCGCACGATCGCCTCGAACCCCTGCCAGGTATCGGTCACCTCGGGCAGGAGATCGTTCATGCCGCGCACGGATTGAATGTTGTTGCTCATCTAAAAATCTCACCACAGAGGCACAAAGACACAGAGAAAAACGATTGGATCTCATGCATGGAGTTTTCTCCGTGCCTCTGTGTCTCTGTGATTAAAGGTTTTAACGCGCGGCCACGCCATAGCGCGTGCGCACATAGTCTTCGACGATCGCCTGGAATTCCACGGCAATCCTGTCGCCTTTCAGCGTCACGGTTTTTTCGCCATCGACATACACCGGCGCCACCGGCACTTCGCCGGTGCCGGGCAGCGAAATGCCGATATTGGCATGCCTGGACTCGCCCGGACCGTTGACCACACAACCCATCACCGCCACCTGCATGGATTCGACGCCGGCGTACTGATCGCGCCAGAGCGGCATCTGGGTGCGCAGATAGGTTTCGATGTCCTGCGCCAGTTCCTGGAACACGGTCGACGTGGTGCGGCCGCAGCCGGGGCAGGCGACGACCTGCGGGGTAAACGCGCGCAGCCCAAGCGACTGCAGGATTTCCTGGCCGACGCGGACTTCCTGGGTGCGGTCGCCGCCCGGTTCGGGGGTCAAGGAAATGCGGATGGTGTCGCCGATGCCTTCCTGCAGCAACACCGCGAGCGCGGCGGTCGAGGCGACGATGCCCTTGCTGCCCATGCCAGCCTCGGTCAATCCCAGATGCAGCGGATAGTCGCATTGCGCGGAGAGGTCGCGGTATACCGCGATCAGGTCCTGCACCCGGCTCATCTTGCACGACAAAATAATCTTGTTGCCGCCCAGCCCCAGTTCTTCGGCCTTGTGGGCGGATTCGAGCGCCGACGCGACCATCGCACGGCGCATCACGACTTCGGGATCCTCCGGCTGCGCCAGCCGTCCGTTTGCGTCCATCATGCGCGCCGCCAGCACCGGGTCGAGGCTGCCCCAGTTGACCCCGATGCGCACCGGTTTGTCGTAACGGCAGGCAACTTCGATCAAGGTTGCAAACTGCTCGTCGCGCTTGTTGCCGCGGCCGAGGTTGCCGGGGTTGATGCGCAGCTTGGCCAGGGCCTCGGCGCATTCCGGCACCTGGGTCAGCAGCTTGTGGCCGTTGAAATGAAAATCGCCGGTCAGCGGCACGCGACAGCCCAGCACATCGAGGCGTTCGCGGATGCGCGGCACCGCCGCAGCGGCTTCCAGCGTGTTGACGGTGATCCGCACCAGTTCCGAACCCGCCTCGGCGAGCGCTTGCACCTGATGCACGGTAGCGGTGATATCAACCGTATCGGTATTGGTCATCGACTGCACCACCACCGGCGCATCGCCCCCTACCAGCACATGACCCACCTGCACCTGGCGGGTGGGGCGACGGACAATATGAGCCATCATTCTTCCAGCGTGAAACGGGCGACCGTCACGGAAATAAAGGGTTTCAGGTCGATCGGGCGGCCGTTATACGTCATGCGCGCCTGGGCTGCATTACCGATCAGGACGTCAAACGGCGGCTGACCCTGGATATTTGCGCTGCTGCCCGCCGGGTTCAACTGACGATGCAATGTGCGCCCACTGGCATCCTTGATCTCAACCCAGGACTCCTCGCCAAACTCCAGATGCAGCTGGCTGCGGGCAGCGGGTGAGGCGGCCACCGGAGGCGCATCCGCTTCAACAGCGGCCTCCGTGCCAACCACCGGCTCAGGCGCTGCCGGTGTTTCTGCTGCTGCATCCACGGAATTCGGCACGACCAACGCGACCGCAGGTGCAGGAGGCGATACGGGCTTCACGGGAATGACGGCGTGCTGCGTTTCGCCCGCATCGCTGTTCAGCCACCAATACAGCGAGATCGGCACGGCCACGACCATCAGCACGCCCAGCATGAACAGAATCAGCCAGGGCGAGGTCAGCCAGGAATTCGGCATGGGCGGCTCGGCGGGTGCTACGGGAGCCGGCTCGGCGGGTGCGCCCTCCATGCGCGCCAGCAGCGGCTCCGGCTGCAAGCCCATCAGACGCGCGTAATTACGCACAAACCCACGGGCAAACACCGGCTGACCGAGACTCTCAAAATCATCCGTTTCCATCGCTTCAACTTGACGATGCATCAAGCGCAAGCGCATGGCGACATCTTCCAGCGTGATATTTTGCGCTTCGCGCGCCTCTCGCAAAACCTGCCCGACAGAGACTTCCTCGCCTTCATTCATTCGTATTGCCCTGACAGCAACTGCCGCGCCTCATTCGAATCGGGAAAGCGCTTGCGCAATTGAAGTCCATACGCCGCTTCCTGCGCACGGTCGCCCAACTTGCGCTCCAGCCTCACGCCCAGCCACAGACTCTCAGCTGTGGGCGGTGCCAATTCGGCGTGCCGGCCCAGATAGCGCTGCGTTTCCGACAAGCGATTCTGACGAAAATACAGGCCGGCCATTTTCAAAATGGTGTTGGCACTGTCCGGCTGCAATTTGAGCGATTTGATCAGATTGGCTTCTGCCAGCGCGAGGTCGCCTTTTTTCTCGGCACACAGCCCGGCATTGGACATGGCCTGCTCGGGCCTTGCGTACAGCGGGTTATGAATGGCGGTGCTGAACTGCGCCAGACCCTCGTCATAGCGACCCCGTTCGCACAGAAACCAGCCGAAATTATTGCGCGACTCGGAATCGTTTCGATCCAGCGCAATGGCGCGACGAAAATTTTCTTCGGCCAGCTTGTCCTCGGCCAGCTCCATGTAGATCAAGCCATAAATGTTGTAGGCCGGGCCGAACTGGTTATCGGCAGTAATCGCCTTGCGCAGCTCATCCAGCGCAACCTTGTATTGCGCACGCGAGAAATAGGCCGCAGCAAGATCGGTAAATGCACGTGCACGCTGACGGCTTTCACTATCGACCTGCGAGCCGGCGACCCCATCCCCGCCCCCCGTTGGCGGTGCCACACAGCCTGCCAACAGCGCCACGGCTGCCAATATGCCCATCCATTTTTTCACGCCGCCTCCTTGTGCATTCGTTTGATGACACGACCGCTTTTGTCTGCCACTTTGCCAGCCAGCTGTCCGCAGGCCGCATCGATGTCGTCGCCGCGCGTCTTGCGCGTGGTGACGACATAAGCTGCGTCCTGAAGAATCTGTCGAAACACGCGCATCGGTTCTGCATGCGGTTTGTCATACCCGGAATCCGGGAACGGATTGAACGGAATCAGGTTGAACTTGCACGGCACATCGCGCGTCAGCTCAACCAGCTGGCGCGCATGTTCGGGCTGGTCGTTCACGCCGGCCAGCATCACATATTCGAAGGTGATGAAATCGCGCGGCGCGTGCACCAGATAGCGCTGGCACGCCGCCATCAGTTCCGCCAGCGGATACTTCCTGTTGATCGGCACGATCTGGTCGCGCAAGGCATCGGTGGGCGCGTGCAGGCTCACCGCCAGCGCCACCGGGCAACGTTCGGCCAGCCGGTCCATCGCCGGCACCAGGCCGGAAGTCGATACCGTCACCCGCCGCCGCGACAAGCCGTAAGCATGGTCATCGAGCATGATGCCGAGCGCGGTGACCACATTTTCGAAATTGGCCAGCGGCTCGCCCATGCCCATCATCACCACATTGGTGACCGGACGATCCGAGCGTTCGCCGTTGGTACGATTCGCCTCGCCGCGCAGACTGTGGTTCGCCACCCAGAGCTGGCCGATGATCTCGGCCGCCGTCAGATTGCGGTTGAACCCTTGCCGCCCGGTCGAGCAGAACGTGCACTCCAGCGCGCATCCCACCTGCGACGACACACACAGGGTGCCACGGTCTTCTTCCGGAATGAATACGGTTTCGATGCCATTCGCCACCCCGACATCGAACAACCACTTGCGGGTGCCGTCAGTTGAGGTGTGCGCAAAATTGATCGCTGACGGCGCCACCACCGCATGCTGCTGCAGCTTCTCGCGCAGGCTTTTGGCGATATCGGTCATCTGCGCAAAATCCGCCACGCCCGCCTGATGTATCCAGTGGAACACCTGACGGGCGCGAAACGGCTTCTCGCCCAGTTCGGTGAACCAGGCGGTCAGTCCGTCGAGATCGAAATCGAGCAGATTCTGCGGCATG
>JADMKH010000161.1 GCA_018780025.1 Thiobacillus sp. | reverse complement strand
CGGCTGCACCTTCTGCTCGATCACCGAGCACGAGGGCCGCATCATCCAGAGCCGCAGCGAAGATTCGGTGATCCGCGAAATCGAGGCGATCCGCGACAAGACGCCCGGCTTTACCGGCATCATTTCCGACCTAGGCGGACCCACCGCCAACATGTACCGCATGGCGTGCAAGACGGAGAAAATCGAAAAGGCCTGTCGTCGCTTGAGCTGCGTGTTCCCCGACATCTGCGACAACCTCAACACCGACCACACCCCGCTGATCAACATGTATCGGCGGGCGCGCGCATTGCCCGGCGTAAAGAAAATCCTCATCAGTTCGGGGCTGCGTTACGACCTCGCGGTGCGCTCGCCCGAATACGTCAAGGAACTGGTGCAGCATCACGTCGGCGGCTATCTGAAGATCGCCCCCGAGCACACCGAATCCGGCCCGCTCAATAAAATGATGAAGCCCGGCATGGGCGCGTACGAGCGCTTCAAGGACATGTTCGAGGCCGCTTCCAAAGCGGTCGGCAAGAAGCAGTACCTGATTCCTTACTTCATCGCGGCGCATCCCGGCACCACCGACGAAGACATGCTGAACCTGGCGCTATGGCTGAAAAAACACGAGTTCCGGCTCGACCAGGTGCAAACCTTTTTGCCCACGCCAATGGCGCTGGCAACGACCATGTACCACACTGAAAAAAATCCGCTGAAAAAAGTGCTGGGTGGCAAGGGCGAATCGGTGCCGGTGGTGCGCCAAGGCCGCACGCGGCGTCTGCACAAGGCTTTCCTGCGCTATCACGACGCCGACAACTGGCCGCTGCTGCGCGAAGCGCTCAAGGATATGGGCCGCGAAGACCTCATCGGCAACAGCAAGAAGCACCTGATCCCGCTATACCAGCCCGCCGGCACCGGCAAGCAGCCTGAAGGCGCACGCGCGCCACGCGCCGAAGCCAGCCGGGGTAAACCGGGGCAGACCAAGCCGGGCCAGGCCCAATCCGCGCAACCCAAATCCGGTGCAGGGAAACCTGCGGCGGGCAAACCCGCCCCCGCCAGCCGCGGCCGTCCGGCGCAGGTGCCCCGGCACCCGTTAAACCAGCGCCGGGGCGGCGGCAAGTCCCATTAGATTTTCACCGCAGGCATGTGCCTGCGGATTAGCCCCCCATTTTCATCACGCCCGATCATGACCACGCCCAGCGACATCCTCCGCGCCAAACTCAATCTCGAAACCGCCCAACTGCAATGGTCAGAACTTGAACGCCACTTCGCGCGCGGCGACGTCATCAAGGTTGCCATCGGCACCGACCTGATCGACGCTGCCCTCCACATCGCCGAGAACAACGCCGCCACCGTGCAGGAATGGCTGGCCGACGGCCGCATCGCCCGCGCCGAAATGACCGACGCTGAAGACTGGCATGCACGGCAGCCGATGTTCTGGGCGCTGGTGGTGGCGCCGTGGGTGCTGGTACAGGAAGTAGTAAAGCGGCTGGATTCGTAGTGAAAAAGCCCGGCATCCAGTTTTGAGTGCACACCGACTCGAATCTACAGATTCACCGTCAAAATCAGAATTTAATGCCGGACAAATTTGGGAGTGGCCGGCTGGATTCGGCCAAAAACAGGCCAGTCGAGTAACGGTAGTCAAAGGTCTGTTCCAAACTGACAGCAGACCTAAACGAAGATGCATGATCCGACGGCAGCCAACTCAAAAAGATGTTCAATGCGCGCTTCCAATACATCAATCCCCCTTGAGATAGGTACGTTGCTCTTCGAATTTGTCGGAAATTCTTACAGTTGTAGCCAGGTACAAGCTTGGAACAAACGCAAGTTGCTGATTTTTAATTAATAATTATTTGAGGCATGTTTTCTGCTAGACACAAGAAAACGGAACGATGGTGGTTTTAATAATTGAGCAGCCGATCGTTCTGCCCTCTAAATAATTTGTAAGGAATGTCATGCCGAAACGCTTAGTCCTGGCTGCTACATTCGCCCTGAGCACAATGGGCTCTGGCGTTGAGGCCGCGCCGATTCAGGTGTTCTACTCCGATTTCAATGGCGCGTTGCCTGCCGAGATTGCTCCAGGCACTGCCACACTGACCGGTGTGCAGGGATACGCCGGGTATGGGCCAACAGGCAACCAGTTCGGTGGCAACTTCCTGCGTAGTGCAACCGGTAATACTGTGACGCTGTCCCTCACAGGCCTACCCACGCATGACACAATTAGCCTCGAATTTCTTTTCGCGGCGATCGACTCGCTCGACGGCACCGGTTCGTTCCCAGCGGGTGACTTCTTCAAAATCGTGTTCGACGGCGCGACGCTGTTCAGCGAATCGTTTGCCAACGCCGACCCCTCGCAGATACAGAGCTATGTTTCCCCTGCGGGCGTGGAGCTTGCACGCCGCGTCGACCTCGGGTTTACTGGTCCAGGCGGCTACTACACAGACAGTGCCTACAACCTCGGCGCTGATCCCCGCTTCGCAAATTTTGCTCACACGGGTTCAACGGCGACGATCGACTTCTTCATTTTCGGCGAGGGCAATCAAAACCTCGATGACGAATCGTGGGCAATGGACAACCTGCGCGTGAGTGTCACGACGCAAGCCACGGTTCCGGAGCCGGCCTCACTGGCGCTTTTAGGAATTGGACTCGCCGGTTTAGGGATCATGCGTCGCCGCAAGACGGTCTGATAACGTCATTCCCGACGCAAGCCGACACCCTGGCAGGGTCAAGATCCGGCCCTGAAATGCTTCCCCGCCGGTTCAAACAAATCAAAGCCAGCTATCGGATTCCGGAAGCAAGAAAGCCCGCAGATGCGGGCTTTTTTCTGACTGCGAAATGGCTCAAGCGGTCAGGCTGTCCTTCACCCGCAGCAGGCGCGCCCGCGCTTCGTTCGCAACGTCATGCACGGCCGTGTTGCTCACCAGCTTGACCATGATGCCGGGGTCGAGGAAGGACACGGTCACGCCGCCGTCTTCTTCTTCACGCACCACCACATTGCACGGCAGCAGCATGCCAACATCGGGATCGGCCGAAATCGCCTTATGCGCAAGCGGCGGATTGCAGGCGCCGAGGATGCGGTAGGGCCGCCCGTCAACGTCGAGCTTGGCCTTCATCGTGGCCTGTACATCGATGTCGGTCAGCACGCCGAAGCCTTCGGTTTTCAATGCGTTGGTCACTTTTTCAACAGCGTCGTTAAAAGGGCCGCTGATTGTGGTGCTGAATCCATATTCGCTCATGGGTTTACTCCTGATTAGGTGATTGCAATGGCGGTATTTTACCCGTCCAGGCGAGTCGGACGGCAAACCCGTCAGCAAGTTTCATTCTTCCAGCGATTGCTGCTCCATCTTCATCCAGAGCCGGTACACCGGGTCGCTCCACAGCGACTTGATATACACCACCGTGTCCTGCATTTCCTGCTCGGAGAGCTTGCCTTGCCAGGCAGGCATATTGCCCTCGCCCCCCGGGCTGCCATCGCGAATGGCCTCCATCAACACCTTGGTGGGGTGATGCCAGGCATGGGCACTGTCATCCAGCGGCGGCGGCGGATACCGGCCTTCAGCATTGCGAATGCGCCAATCGCCCGGCTGCCCCTTGCCATTGGCGCCATGGCATTCCAGACAATTCTTGTCGTAGACAGCTTGACCCCGCACGATTTGCGCAGGGTCAAGCTTGCGGTCCAGCGGCGCTGCATCCGCACCGGCAACTTCGCCTCCAACCGGCACTTGAGACACATCCGATTCGGGGGCCTGGTCGCAAGCGCTCAACAGCAGCCCTGTCAGCAAGGCAGCCAGAACAGGAGCAATCGTTTTGTTCATTTAAATCCTTTTGTGGTGCGAAAAAAGCCCTCACGCGGCTCACTCGCTTGTTCCTGTTTGTTCGTCAGGCGGCACCCTCTCGGTTCCATGCCGCCATGGCCCCGATTTTAACGCACACAAAGCAGCCAGGCGTCACCGCGCGCGCCGGACAAGACCCTGAAATACAAACGCCACCTCAACGGCGGCGTTTGCAGGGATGCCCGCAACAATCAGTGTTGAGGCTTTGCAGGCTTGGCCGCTTTGGATGGGGGGATGATCGATCCAACCGGAACCGCAACCTGCTTCGGTTTTTTGGGTTTCTTTGCTTCCTTGTTTCCACGGATTTGGCCTTTAGCCATGGTCATTCTCCTTGCAATGGCTTCAGAAGGGTCTAGCTGACTTTGCGCCACAAGCGCAAACCCAGTACAGACTAATCATAGGCCGATGCGCGGGAATGAGGGGCTTTATTGCATGCCCCCTGTAAGCAGGTTGCGTATCAGTGGATGCTGTAAGGCTTCAGTGCGAAGTCCACCGCGCATCGGGTCAAGCAGATCACGTCAGGGGAGGTCATGTGCGCTCGCAGATGCACAGCCAGATGTGTTGATGCAAGCCCCCGATGTTTGTGACCCCAACATTCTCGTTTTCGATCGGTGCCTCCTTGCCCCGCTCCCGCAAAACGTGCCGCAATTTCATCGCGGGTCTGTCCCTTGCCCTGATTGGTCAGGATCAAGCCGCGTCTATATCCGCAAGCAGGCTGCCAGAGCCGCAGGCATACGTTTGACTTCCATGTCGAAACAGGCAACTGTGGCAATACCGCTTGACCTCGTTTATAGAATTTGTAACGCAATCTCGCTTAGACTCTGAACACGTCATCCTCCAGAGGAAACCTGACAATGACCGTAACCTTAAGCTTCAACCTGACGCTTCTTTACATATTCGCCGCCAATGTTGTTGCCATACTTGTTTACGTGCTGGTACTCAAGCATCGCTCACGACGCCTGAGGCGCAGCATTGGTGCGGTTTCCACGGTGATTGTCGATTACTTCCGGGCTGACGGCATCGATGTCCGCGTGGATTGCGTGCCCAGCCAGGCTGCCGAAGGCTTCATTGCCTTCATCGAATCGGAGCCGATGAAGCGTTTCCGCTATTCCAATATTATCGAGGCGTCCCTGCGGCTGCATGTGCGGCGCACATGCAGAGAGAATCTGGACCGGATATTCTGGCGCTTCCCTATCCAGGGAAAGGGCTTGGCTGCGGAGGAGAGCATCAGAGCAATGGAAGTTCCTGATGACAAGCATGATGAATATATCCGCGAAGGTCTGGAGGCTCTCAGGAAAAAAGGGGCATACGACATACGGGAAGGCTCCTGGGAGGAGTTCAAAGACACCGTCATCAAAAACGACGCCAGACAGAAGCCATAAAGAGCAGGGGATAGGCTAGCTATGTAGCATACCCACCGCGGCAACCAGGAGCCGCAAACCCCGGCTATCGCCAAAGTCCGCTTCAGAGCGTTTTAACGCACATCCGGGATCTTTCAGCAGCGCATCAGACGCCCCCCGCCACGCCCACGCTACACCCGGCTCGCCGTCTTCCGCATCACGTCCGCAGCAAACCGCATCGCCCATTTCACCGGCTGCGGCAAGGGTGCGCCGCCGTGGTCGACGGCCGTTTGGGCGTGACGGGCTTCGTCGACCTTCATCTGCCCGACGACGGCACGGCTCTTGGCGTCGGCTTCGGGAAGTTGTTGCAGGTGGCCGTCGAGATGTGCCTCGACCTGGCGTTCGGTTTCGGCGAGGAAGCCGAGGTTCCATTTGTCGCCTAGCAGACCTGCTGCGGCACCCATGGCGAATGCGCCGCCGAACCACAGCGGGTTGAGCAGGCTTTTGCGGCCGCCGAGTTCAACGATGCGCTGTTCGCACCAGGCGAGGTGGTCGGTTTCTTCGCGGGCGGCCTGTTCGAGTTCGGCGCGTACCGATTCGTTTTTCGCGGTGAGTGACTGCCCAGCATACAGCGCCTGCGCGCAGACTTCGCCAACGTGGTTGACGCGCATGAGGGCGGCAGCTTCCGATCGCTCGGCTTCATTCATGTCAGCCTCCGGCCCTGCACCGGGGTACAGGCGTCCGGCATGCGGGCTGGCGAAGACGGTGCGCAGGCCGAGGTCGAAGGTGGTGATGATCTGGTCGATTTTGTTCATGGTTGTTCAGCCTCTTGCTATTGAGAATTCCAAAGCACGCAATGCATTCTTGCCGTCATTGCGAGGCGCAGCCGAAGCAATCCAGTTACGCACGTCCACACAGACTGGATTGCTTCGGCTGCGCCTCGCAATGACAGGGATTGGGTTTTCAGTGTTTCCTGGATTCACACAGAATCATTTTACGTAGTAATTAAAGTTGGCATACGCTGCTTCGGCGACCTTGAACCACTGGAACTGGGTATCGCGGAACAGCTTCCACGGACGATAGATGGCGGCGAAATCGGGATTGGTTTTCGCTTCTTCCTCGTACAGCTCGAAGGTGGCGCGGCGTGCGGCCAGCATCACGTCCTTGGGATAGGGATGCAGTTTGACGCCCTGCCCTACCAATCGCAGCAAGGCAGGCGGGTTCTTGGCGTCGTATTGCGCGAGCATCATCTGGTTGGCCTCGGCTGTGGCAACTTCGAATGCCTGACGGAATACTTCGGGCAGAGCGCTCCAGCTGACCTGGTTGACGTAAAAGCTCAGCTGCGGGCCGCCTTCCCACCAGCCGGGATAATAGTAATGCCTGGCGATCTTGTGGAAGCCCAGTTTTTCATCGTCGTACGGGCCGACCCATTCGGCGGCGTCGAGCGCGCCGCGTTCCAGCGCGGGATAGATGTCGCCGCCGGGCAGAGTTTGCGGCACCGCGCCGAGCTTCGCCATGATCTGGCCGCCGATGCCGGGGATGC
>JADMKH010000167.1 GCA_018780025.1 Thiobacillus sp. | reverse complement strand
GCCCGCGAACCTGTTCTACTCCACCGGCATCCCAGTGTGCATCCTCGTGCTCAAGAAATGCAAGAAGCCCGACGACGTGCTGTTCATCAACGCCGCTGAGTACTTCGTGAAAGGCAAACGCCAGAACCAACTGACGGACGCGCACATCGCCAAGATTATCGACACCTACCAATTCCGCAAGGAAGAGGACCGCTACGCCAAGCGCATCGGCATGGAGCGAATCGCCGGGGAAGGCTACAACCTGAACATCTCCCGCTACATCAGCACGGCGGTGAGTGAGCAGGAGATCAGCCTGGAGGCGACCCATGCGGGCTTGGTGGAAATCGAGAAGGCGATCCGGATAGCGACTGCGAAACACAATGAATTCCTTAAAGCGCTGGACAAGCCGCTGTTACCGTCGGCGGACTGAAATTAGTCGGAATCAACAGAAACAACAGGGGCCAGACTACGGTTTCATCGAACATCGAACATCGAAAGAAGAACCCAGGGTCACAAGCAGGAGCATTCATGCATATCATGCGTAGGCAATGCGGGAAACCCAGACGAGTCGGCTTCCTGAAAAATTATGTGGATTTACAACATTCTATGAACACATATGCAATCGTCCAATACCGCCACACGCTGGAGGAACTGGGCAAGCAGAAAGGCCTGCTCGGGCTGATCTTCACCAAGTCGCAGAACAAGTTTCAGGACCCGGCCAAGCTGCGGCGGCTGATCGTGGATCTGATCGATAAGGAAGGCTCTTTCATCGTTACGTGTTGTTCCTTGCAATGACCCTGGAAACACGGGCCGACAGTAGGTCGGGAACACCTTCCCGACGCAACGGACTGAGTGTCGGCAAAGTCCGGCTGGATACCGTCCCTGCGGGACATATGTTGCCGACCTACGGCTGGTATTACCAACAGCTAACGGTGAAAGAGCTTTTTTTGGCCTGTCGTGGGCTGTGTTTTACAATTAGCTTCATTCTCTGCAGGAAGTCACGGCATGATCAAAGTCGGAATTGTGGGTGGAACCGGATACACCGGGGTCGAATTGCTGCGTCTATTGGCGCGCCACCCGCTGGTGGAGCTGAAAGCCATCACCTCGCGCAAGGAAGCCGGCATGCCGGTGGCCGAGATGTTTCCCAACCTGCGCGGACACGTCGAATTGGCGTTTTCCACCCCGGAAGAAGCCGGGCTGGAACACTGCGATGTGGTGTTTTTTGCCACTCCAAATGGCGTGGCGATGCAGCAGACCCGTGCCCTGTTGGACGCCGGCGTCAAGGTGATCGACCTTGCGGCTGACTTTCGCATCAAGGACGTGGCGGTGTGGGAGCAGTGGTACAAAATGGAACACGCCTGCCCCGACCTGGTGGCCGAGGCGGTGTATGGCCTGCCCGAAATCAACCGGGCCAGCATCCGCGGCGCACGGCTGATCGCCAACCCCGGCTGTTATCCCACCGCTGTGCAATTGGGCTTCCTGCCGTTGCTGGAATCGGGCGCGGTGGAGACCGGCTTTTTGGTGGCGGATGCAAAATCGGGTGTGTCGGGCGGCGGTCGCAAGCCCGAAACCCACATTCTGTTTGCCGAGGCGGCGGACAACTTCAAGGCCTATGGCGTTGGCGGGCATCGCCATTGGCCGGAGATCAAGCAGGGGCTGGAAATTTTTGCCGGCAAGCCGGTGGGCTTCACTTTTGTGCCGCATCTGACGCCGCTGATACGCGGCATCCACGCTACGCTTTATGCCAGGATCAGCACCGATATCGACCTGCAAAGCCTGTTCGAGCAGCGCTATGCGAGCGAAGCCTTTGTTGACGTGATGCCCGCGGGCGCGCATCCCGAAACCCGCTCGGTTCGCGGCGCCAACATGTGCCGCATTGCCGTGCATCGCCCGCAGGGCGGGGACACCGTAGTGGTGTTGTCGGTGATCGATAACCTGGTCAAGGGCGCGGCGGGCCAGGCAGTGCAGAACATGAATATCCTGTTTGACCTGCCCGAAGACACCGCACTGGCCGACGTGGGCATGCTGCCCTAAAGGATTCTTTTCAATACCCCCTTGAGGGGTGCTCCGATCCACTACGTGCTGAAGTCCCGCAAGGCGGGATGGAATCGTATGCCCTGAGCGGGCGGAACTCCGTGGACCAAACAGGGTCTTTGCTTGACGCCGGGCGGGTGATGCGGATAATTACCCCACATATTTTCAAGGAGTACCATTATGAATGCAGCAACCGAAATGGAGTCCCCGCTGGTCTTTACCGATAGCGCGGCCAACAAAGTTAAAAGTCTGATCGACGAGGAAGGCAACCCCGATCTGAAGCTGCGCGTTTTTGTATCGGGCGGCGGCTGTTCAGGTTTTCAGTACGGCTTTACCTTTGATGAAACGCAAAATGCCGACGACACCGTGATGGTGAAGAACGGCGTGAGCCTGCTGGTTGATTCGATGAGCTTCCAGTATCTGGTTGGCGCGGAGATTGATTATTCCGAAGGCCTGGAGGGCGCGCAATTTGTGATCAAGAACCCGAATGCGACCACGACGTGTGGTTGCGGCTCTTCGTTCTCGGCATAAGCGTTAGCGGGACATAAAAAAAGCGGCTTCGGCCGCTTTTTTTATGTGTGTATCGCAGCATCGAGCGTTTTTTACGGCGGCCTTTGGTGACCTATTGATCCGGCACGTATTAAACGGGATTGCATGTGTAGGTCGGCAAAGTATTGCCGACCTACTCCCTCTCTCGGATAAATGATGCCGGATCAATAAGCGGGGTGAATCGCACCCAGTATGCGTTCTCCCTGCGCGCCGGTGACCGATGGAAGGTTGCCCGGCGCGTGATGCATGGTTTGCCGTGCCAGCCAGGCAAAGGCCAGCGCTTCGACCCAGTCAGGATCGATACCGAGTTGGGTGGTCGTTTCCACCAGAATCTTCGGTAGATGCACGCTGATGCGCTGCATTAACGCGCCGTTGCGCGCGCCACCCCCGCACACATAGAGTTCCTGCGTACCTTTGCACTCGCGCTGCACTGCGTCGCACAGGCTGAGGGCTGTGAACTCGAGTAGTGTGGCCTGAACATCGGTCGGTGCAATAGCCAGATTCAGGCTGACAAGTGTCGCTTCCAGCCAATCAAGGTTGAATTGTTCGCGGCCGGCACTTTTGGGTGGCGCCAGTTGCAGGTAGGGGTGGCTTGTCATCGCTTCAAGCAGGCCGGGGTGAGGGTTCCCGCTCGCCGCCCAGTCGCCGTTACGGT
The DNA here is from genome assembly GCA_018780025.1 of Thiobacillus sp. Classification (GTDB taxonomy): domain Bacteria; phylum Pseudomonadota; class Gammaproteobacteria; order Burkholderiales; family Thiobacillaceae; genus Thiobacillus. Next base: position 3,504 of record JADMKH010000167.1, on the reverse strand, counting down.
CGTAATGCGACCCGCTGTGGCGTTTGATCCAGGCATCCAGCAGCATGTTGCCGGGGCCGGTGTCCCAGCCGCGTACGCTGCCGTTTACCGGCAGGTCGGTGATGTTGGCGATACCGCCGATGTTGGCGATGACGCGATGGATGTCCGGGTGCCGCAGCGCCTGAGCGTGGAAGGCGGGCACCAGCGGCGCGCCCTGGCCGCCTGCCGCGATGTCACGGCTGCGAAAATCGGAGACGACGGTGATGCCCGTCAGTTCGGCCAGCAGGGCGGCATTGCCGATCTGCAGCGTATAGCCGTCTGCAGGACGGTGGCGCAGGGTTTGGCCGTGGCAGCCAATAGCACGTATGGAACTCGGCGCGCGCACGGAAGCAGGTGCGACGCCGTCGAGCAGTGCAATAACTGCTTCGGCGTACAGGCGTGCCAAGTCGTTGGCGGCACAGGCCGCCAGGTGGATTTCGTTGGCTTGTGGGGTATGCAACGCGAGCAGCAACTCGCGCAAGTTGTCCGGGTAGGGCAGGTAGTGGGTGCGGAGAAGCTGGACCGCGCCAGCAGCGCTTATGTCAGCGAGAACGGCATCGACACCATCCAGACTGGTGCCGGACATGAGGCCAACGTAACGCTCTGCTTGATGGGAGAACGGCGCCTCATGCGGGTGACCTGCACTCAATCGAGGGCGGCGAGGTTGGTGCCGCGCAACAGGGCCAGTTTCTCGGACCAGTCGCCCGTCTGTTGCAGGAAGCGTGAACGTTGCGCCACGGTCAGCGGCGGCGCTCCCGGCAGCTTGATGGCCATGGGGTTTTGCGGTTGACCGGCGATCCGGATTTCGTAATGCAGGTGCGGGCCGGTCGATGCGCCCGTCGAGCCGACGTAGGCGATGACATCCCCTTGGTTGACCGAGCGGCCGGTTCGCATGCCTGATGCAAACGCGCTCAGGTGAGCGTAATAGGTCTCGAACCCGTTGTTATGCCGCAGGATGACGAGGTTGCCATAGCCGCCTTTACGGCCAGCGAACACGACTTTTGCCTCGCCGGTAGCCTTGACCCGGGTACCGGTGGGGGCGCCAAAGTCAACGCCAGTGTGGGCGCGGTGGAAGCCGTAAACCGGGTGCTTGCGCGAATTGCTGAAACTGGAGGTGACGCGGGAGAATTCGAGCGGCGAGCGCAGAAAGCCTTTTTTCAGCGATTCGCCTTCGGGCGTGTAATAACTCGCGTTCCCGGATGCGTCGCGGAACAACACGGCGCGGTGGGCCTTGCCCGCGTTGATGAACTCGGCCGCCAGCAGCTGACCGGCTGCAATGGGTTCGCCGTTGCGGTAGTTGACTGTATAGATGACGGAGAAGGTGTCGTCCCGGCGCAGGTCTTCGCGGAAGTCCAGGCTGGTGGAGAAGGTTTCTGCCATCTGGTTGGCGATCTTGTCGGGAATGCCGGCGCTGTCGGTTGCGCCATACAGCGACGACAGGATACGGCCGGAGCGCATCACAATACGGGTCTCCAGCACTTCGCCGCTGTCTTCTGCGACATAGTTGCCGTCCTGGCGGCGAACCGTCAGGACGGGCGCGTCGCCGCGCTCGAACCGGATGCTCTGCAACTGGCCATCGTGCGTGGTGGTGGCCTGAATGCGCTTGCCGGCGCGGACGCTGGCTGCCATTTGGCGTACCGCTTCCGTGGTCAGCAAACGCTGGATTTCCAGATCATCAATTTTCAATCGCGACAAAACCGTGGCGAGGGTGTCGCCAGACTGAACCAGGCTTTCGCGCTCGTACGTGCCGGTGCTGTTGACGGCCGTAGCCAATGCAGGCAGTACGAGGGATTCGGTAATGGTTTGCGGGGTGATATCGAGCGTGTTGGTGTCCGGCGCCAGGCCGAAAGCAGCAACCACGCCAAAAAGAGGCAGGCTGGAGAGTGCAACCAGAGTGCGCAGGCGGAAGCGGCGTTCCGCTCCGGTCATGCGATCGGTTAAGATTCTCAGTTTGGTGAGCGGCATGGACCGTTTCCCTTCCGTAATCGAGCCAGGAGTGTAACACAAACGCTCCCGCGCATATTTAGTCAATCCAAACAGTACCTTGTGTGCTGCTGGAAGTATTGGGCATTCACGCTTAACGGCCAGAACCGGGCAAACTTGACCCGTCATAGAGAGGTATTAGATGCAGGACGCGTTACAGGAAATCAAACGTGGGGCGGACGAACTGCTGGTTGAGGCCGAGTTGATCGAAAAGTTCAAAACGGGCCGACCGCTGCGTATCAAGGCCGGATTTGATCCTACTGCCCCTGATCTGCACTTGGGTCACACGGTGCTATTGAACAAACTGCGGCAGTTTCAGCTGTTGGGCCATCAGGTGGTTTTCCTGATCGGGGACTTCACCGGCATGATCGGCGACCCAACCGGCAAAAATACCACCCGCCCTCCACTTACACCGGAAGCCGTGATCGAAAATGCCAAAACCTATCAGGAGCAGGTGTTCAAGATTCTCGACCCTGACTTGACCGAGGTGCGCTTCAATTCCGAATGGATGAACGGGATGGGATCGGTGGGCATGATTCGGCTGGCGGCGACGCATACGGTTGCGCGCATGCTGGAGCGCGACGACTTCCATAAGCGCTATACCAGCCAGCAACCGATCGCGATCCATGAGTTCCTCTACCCGCTCATCCAGGGATACGATTCGGTGGCGCTCAAGGCAGATGTTGAGCTGGGCGGCAGCGACCAGAAATTCAACCTGTTGATGGGCCGCGAAATGCAGAAGCATCACGGCCAGGCCCCGCAGTGCATCCTGACCATGCCGCTGCTGGAAGGCATGGATGGCGTCAACAAGATGTCGAAGTCGCTGGGCAATTACATCGGCATCAATGAGCCGCCGCAGGAAATCTTTGGCAAGCTGATGTCGATCTCCGACGATTTGATGTGGCGCTATATACAGTTGCTGTCATTCGAGCCGCTGCAGACGATCGAGAGCTGGAAACGGCAGGTGGCCGAAGGCGCCAATCCGCGCAATATCAAAGTGGGCTTTGCGCAGGAAATTGTCGCGCGTTTTCATGACGCAGCGGCGGCAACGCAGGCGCTGGCCGAATTCGAGGCACGCTTTCAGAAAGGGGTGCTGCCTGAAGATATGCCCGAAATAAGTGTGACAGGTACTGAAGCCGGTATCACCGTTCCCCTGTTGTTGAAGCAGGCAGGCCTGGTTGCAAGCACCTCTGACGCGATGCGTCAGATTGCCGGTGGGGGGGTGCGGCTTGATGGCGAAAGGGTTGTCGACAAAGGGATGATCGTGTTGCCTGGCGCAACCGTTGTGGCCCAGGTCGGGAAGCGCAGATTTGCGCGTGTCACAATTATTTAAGAATGTTTTGCGGAAAGGGTTGACGGCGTGTGTTTGCTCTGTAGAATGCGCACCTCTTCGAAGCGCAACGCAAGACGCACTTCGAAAAAGCAGTACAGATTAAGCGCATGACCGGCAAAGCAGTTTTGAAATAAGTGTTGACGTTTTATGTAAACCACGTAGAATGCGCA
>JADMKH010000286.1 GCA_018780025.1 Thiobacillus sp. | reverse complement strand
TTTGAGGATGGAGACGGCGTGGGCCGAGTTGTATTTGGCGTGCTTGCGATAGACGGTGATTTCCGCCCGCTCGCCGGCCAATGCGTCATCCACAAAGGTGACCTTGCCGTCGATACGTGCGATGCCATGCCCCTCGTGGTCGAGGGACAGAATGTCAACAATCTCGTTCATGCCCAGGCCGCCAGAAACTCTTGCCAGTGCGGCGCGTCGTGGTCCGTTACCGTGCTGCGTGCCAGTTCGATCTCGGCTGCGTAGGCGGACTCGCTTAGCGTGCCGCGCATTTTCTGGAAGCGCAGATAGACCAGCCAGGTGTTCATGACATCGGTTTCGCAGTAATTGCGTATTCCCTCGATGTCACCGTTTTGATAGGCCTCCAGCACTTTCGAACCATCCATCCCCAGCTTGCCGGGAAAGCCGCACAGCTTGGCCATCTGGTCGAGCGGGGCATTGGCGCGCGCCTGAAACATCGCCAGCACGTCCATCAGATCCAGATGCCGGGTGTGATAGCGCGACAGGTAGTTATTCCACTTGAACTCCTTGTCGTCGTCGCCCCAGTCCCAGTAGCGCGCTGCGGCCACGCCATGAATCAGGCTGCGGTAGTGCAGCACCGGCAGGTCGAAGCCGCCGCCGTTCCAGGAAACCAGCTGGGGCGTGTAGCGTTCGATGCCGTCGTAGAAGCGCTGGATCAGCTCGACTTCGCTACTGTCGGGCTCGCCGAGCGACCACACCTTGAGCTGGTCGCCGCTACGCAGCACACAGGAAATTGCAACGATGCGATGCAAGTGATGAGGCATGAAGTCGCTGCCGGTTTTCTGGCGGCGGGCGAGCAACGTCATTTCGGCGAGCTCAGCCTGCGGGAGCGACGATTCGTCTATGCCGTTGACAGCGGCGAACCCGGCAAGGTCGGGAATGGTTTCAATGTCGAAAACCAGGGTAGGGCGCATGGAGCAGGCGGTTCAGAAAAACCGCCATTTTACGCTGCCTGCCGCCGATTTTCCTTAAAACAAAGGCGCTTTCACTGTTATGTGTTGTTCCTTGGAAAATGCCCTGGAATCACGCGCTATCCGTAGGTCGGGAATACCTTCCCGACGCAACGGGCGGGGGGTGCGGAGGTGTCGGCAAGGTGTTGCCGACCTACGGCATACATGCGGCCATCAGATAACGGTGAAAGAGCCAAAACAATAAGCCGCTCGATTCAATGCAGGGCCGCATCGAGTGCCGAGGCCGCAATCAGGGCATCCAGATAGGCCACGGAAATTTGATGCAGCGGCACGCCCAATTGTTGTGCATACGTCGCCAGGATTTCACCGTCGTTGTTTTCGCAGGCGTGTGCCAGTTGCAGCATCGTGCCTTCAGGCGTGCGGTGCGCACTCAAGGCACGCGCTGTGGTTGCCGACAGCCGCAGTTTACGAATCAGGGTTTCTTCCGAAATGGATAGCGCATGCGTGGCGGTGGAGAGCAGGCCGATTTCAAAAGCAGCGGACGCGTTTTCGGCAGGGGCCCCCAGACGGGTGATTTTTCCCATGAACAGTGCCCGCGTGAGTGCGGTTACGGCGTAATGGCGCGTTGCTTCGGTAGGATGGGTTCCCGTGAGTGCCAGTAGTGTCGCCACGCGACCGGCGCGTTGCGGGCCCAGCATGACGAGGGCATGCATGGCTGACTCGGCCGGGCGGCTCAATCCCCCGACTTGCGAGTTGGCGATGGCAAGCAGGCGTGGGCTCATGTCCGGATTCAAGCGGAAAAACTGAATGAGTGTGTTGGTTGACTGACTCAATGCGATGGTCAGTAATTCCAGTTGTATGAGTTGCTCCGGGGTATTGTCGGAAGGCTGGGTTTCGCCGGAAAAAAAACTGCCCTTGAACCAGGCATGATCAGGCCAGCCTGACTGACTCTGTGCGTGCCGGACCCCCTCTACAATCAGGCGCGCAGCAACCCTGGGCGGGATATCGTCGACGTGACAGGCGAGGAATCGCCAGACGGAAATGCTGTCCTTGATGATGCTGTTGCTGGGGGTGTACGCAGGGCAAAAATTGAGTCCGGCATCCTGAAGAGCAAGTACGCGCGCCAGTTGCTGCTCGCTATCAATGTTGACTAACCAGATCAGTTGACGGTGGTTCAGTTGTTGCGGCACATCGCTGAACAGAATGCCGTCACTGATCCGCACCAGCAAAGGCAGCTTGCCGGTCAATCCGTCCTGGGTCAGCGAATACAGGCCAGTCAGCAACATGTCCTCTTCCATCTGGCGAAGCTCAGGCGGGGCATCCGCTACGGCGGTTCGGCCACGCAGTACCAGTTGATGGGCAACCAGGTTGGAAGCGGCGTCGAACAGGGGATCGAATGTCAGGAAGCGTGCGCGCAATGCCTCCTCCCGAACCGGGTCGTGATTGTCGATGCCCAGCATATGGGTTACCGCAACAGGCTGGTCGGAATCGACCGTATTAATGCCGCCACCGATGATGCGTGCTGGAAGGGGATCGTCAGAGGTCATGTTGTTTACAACAATATGGGTCTGTTCATTTTAGCGCCACGAACCCTTTTTGGGATGGATTGGTCCATATGCAGTGTGGTTTTTCAGGTTTCATGGATGGGTGGCAGGATGAGGAAGCCCCTGTTGACGAGAGCAACGGTCGCCGGGTTGGCGCTGTGAGTGAGCCACGCGTGGGCGACGTCGAATGATGAGCCCGTCAGCACTGCATCTGACCAGCAAAGCGTGGCCGTCAATGTGCAGTATGTCGGCGAAAGCCGCATCGGCCATACGTCGAAGAACGAAACCGCGTGCCTCAAACCGGGTGATGCATTTGATGTGACCGCAGACAAGAAACAGACCGGTTTTCAGAAACTCGCGGGAACCCGTCGCACCCATGCGGTGTTTGAGTCGGCGTACGAAATCGTACTGAAAAATGCCAGGCCGGAAGCCGTGACGGTCACGGTGCGTGAGCCGATGCCGGGCGACTGGAGCATGGTGAGTGAATCACAGGGGCATCTGCGTCAGGTACTGAGCCCACGCCTGCGGCGTATGTCGGTGATCAGACCAAGCGTGGAGCCGTCGTGCTCGCCAATCGCACGCACCGAACTCAGCGCAGCGCGAATCGGCGGCGCCAGCTGCTTGCCGAGCTCGACCCCCCACTGGTCGAAGCTGTTGATCCGCCAGATCACGCCCTGCACAAAAACCTTGTGCTCATACAGTGCGAGCAGCATGCCCAGCGTGTGCGGGTCGAGCTTCTGATACAGCAGCGTGTTGCTGGGGCGGTTGCCGGGGAAGACCTTGTGCGGCGCCAGCGCACGGGCTGCCGTGCGGCTCATGCCCTGGGCAATCAGTTCGGCCTCGATCACGGCGCGGGGTTTGCCTTTTAACAGCGCTTCGGTCTGCGCCAGACAATTGGCCAGCAGCCATTCATGCTGATCGGCCAGCGGCGTATGGTTGACGGCAGCAACCATAAAATCGGTCGGGATCAGCCGGGTACCCTGGTGGATCAATTCAAAGAAAGCATGTTGACCGTTGGTGCCGGGCGCCCCCCAGACGATGGGGCCGGTGTTGTAATTGACCAGGCGATTGTCGCGGCTGGCATTTTTTCCGTTCGACTCCATGTCGAGCTGTTGCAGAAACGGGACCAGTAGTCGCAAGCGCTGATCGTAGGGGAATATGCCGTAGGTATCGGTGCCCCAGAAATTGGCATACCAGATGCCCAGCATGCCGAGGATGACCGGCATGTTGGCTTCCAGCGGCGCCTCCTTGAAATGGATGTCCATCGCATGCGCGCCCGCTAGCAAGGCCTGGAAATTACCCCAGCCGATTTGCAGCGCGATCGACAGGCCTATCGCCGACCACAGAGAGTAACGTCCGCCGACCCAGTCCCAGAAAATGAACATGTTCTCCGGGTCGATACCGAAGGCTTCGACGGCCTGCGCGTTGGTCGACAGCGCCACGAAATGCCGGGACACCGCGGCCGGCGCGCGCAGCGCAGCCAGCAGCCAGGCCTTGGCGGAATTGGCGTTGGCCAGTGTTTCCAGTGTGGTAAAGGTTTTCGAGGCGACGATGAACAAGGTCGTTTCGGGGTCGAGGTGCGCCAGCGTGCTGGCCAGGTGGGCCGGGTCAAGGTTGGAAACAAAATGTACCCGCAGGCTTTCCACCGCGTAATGGTCGAGCGCTGCGCAAACCATGGCCGGGCCCAGGTCCGAGCCGCCAATGCCGATGTTCACCACATTTCGAATCGGCTTGCCGGTGTGGCCAAGCCAGCTGCCGTTGTGAATGGACTCGACAAAACGCTGCATGCGCTTGAGCACCGCGGCGACTTCATGCTCGATATCCACGCCTTCCACCACCAGCGGCGGGCGCACCGGTGCGCGCAAGGCTGTGTGCAACACAGCGCGTGGCTCGGTGAAATTGATGCGCTCGCCGCTGAACATGGCAGGACGTTGCGTTTCCAGTTCGGACTCGCGCGCCAGCTGCATTAAATGCGTCATCGTTTCTGTCGCGACACGATTTTTTGAGTAGTCGAGCAACAGGTTGCCGCAACGTAACGAGAGATGTTCAAAACGATGCGCATCCTCGCGGAATGCGGTGCGCATGTCATATGCACGCATGGTCTTGAAGTGCTGTTCCAGTGTCTTCCAGGCGGGCAGTTCTTTGAGTGGAGTCATGGACGGATGGTGTGTGGGTCAGTCATACGAAGGTATCATAAGCGCGTTGCGTAAACGCCAAACGGGTTGTCGCAGCGCTTTATTGATGAAGATGGATGAGACCGAATGACGACCGTTACGCAGAACACACTTGTATACATCACCTATTCCATCCTCGACGAGCGCGGCATGGTCGTCGAACAATACGATATACCCGTGGGCTATGTGCAAGGTGCCAACAGCGGTATTTTGCCTGCGATCGAATCGGCCGTTGCCGGCCGCAAGGTGGGGGAGCGACTCGAAATCAAGCTGACGCCCGAAGAAGGTTATGGTCTGCGTGACGAGAGCCTGGTGTTCACGGATGACATCGACAATGTGCCGCCCCAGTTCAGGCGTATCGGCGCTGAAGTCATGTTCGAGAACGCGTCGGGGGAAAACAAGGTTTTTTACGTCACCGCCATCGAAGACGGCAAGCTCACGCTGGACGGCAACCCCTCGCTGGCCGGGCAGCGCGTGACGTGTCTGGTCAATATCATGGACATGCGCGAGGCCACGCGGGAGGAAATCCGCAACGGCCGTCCGCTCGACGTGCAAACCGGAACGGTGCACTAAGCCAGGGGAATTCGAAAACGTAAAAAAGCCGGGATGATCCCGGCTTTTTTGCGCTTACAGGCGCGCTGACAAATTACTTGGCAGGGCAGGCCTTATCGCCCGGGATTTTTCCGGGCAGACGCAGGAAGGCCCCAAACGGGCCCATTACACTCATGGCTTCCATCTTGGGCCCGGTGAACTTGAGGCGGCTGAACGCCATGGCCTTCATCGGGCCGTATTCGCCTGCGCCCATTTCGTCCCAGCGCTCGGTGGTGGCGTGCATTGTGTAGTCGACATCATGGTCCATCTTGGTGTTTTGTACGGCGCCGCCGTAGACGCAGATGGCCTTGCCGTCCTTGGGCATGATCTTCATCTCGGTCTTGGTGGATTCGCCGCATTCGGTGCGATACAGGTGAATGATCTTGTAGCCGCGATCTTTATCGTTGCCGATCCATTTTTCACCCAGGCCGTTGGTCAGGGCAGCATCCTTGTTCCAGGCGTCGCAAGCCTGCGCAGTCCACTCGGTGGACATCATGGCGGGTGTGGCGTGTGCGGTGGTTGCGATTACGGCCAGGGCAGCCAGCGCGATAGATGTGTATTTCATAGTCACCTCCTGATTGGTTATTCATAATGACAGCCTGGATTGTATACGAAGAAAAATCTTCTGCGGACGCATGCTGGTTGTACGCCGCAAGGCCATGCATGGGGTGTCCGGTTATTACAAACCCGCATAAGGAATACCTTGCGTAGCGAGCGTGTAGGCCGGCATGGACAGGCGGCTATTTTGGGGCCGGCAAGAGGCTTTTCTCAACCAGTTGAATGCGTCTGGCGAGCCGGGTCTGTTCAGCCAAATTGCCCTGCGCCGCGGCCTGCTTTTCCTGCAGCTTCAGGTAGGTGAGCAACGGTTGCCGCCAGCCTTGGGACGACGCCGTTTCGGTTGCCAGGGTCAGCGTGGCTGCATCGGATTCCTGCCGCATCACCAGCAGGCTGGCCTCGAGCAGGCGCGCCAGCGGGTCATCCACCTGGCTCAGCGTGCCCTGTTTTTTCCCGGTCGGCGCGCGTACCAGGTCGCGGTGATGGCTGGGCAACAGAGAGGCGTCGGTGGCCTCCCAGCGCAAGGTGATGAACTGGTAGTAAGCGTTGTCAGCGGCATTGGGCTCGATGCGGGCCAGATCGGCATATTCGGTACAGGCGTCGTCGATCAGCATGGCACGGCGGGTGGCGCAGCGGACCAACCATAAACGGGCGGTATCGGCTACGCGGCCGGCCCCGCCGGTGGCGGAAACCGCTTGCTGGAAATAGCGTTCAGACAGCGTGTTTTCGCCGAGTAGTGCATGTTTTTTATAGCGTTCGATCAGGTCCGCCGAATCGGTTTTCCAGTCGGGTGGGGGCGGGCCGCCGCTGCCGCAGGCAGCGAGCAGGATCAGGCTGGCGATTGCAAGCAGGGTCTTCATGGCAGTTTCACCTCCGGATCGCGCGCAAACGGCCATTTCTTGTTGATTTCGTTGATCAGCGCAT
>JADMKH010000126.1 GCA_018780025.1 Thiobacillus sp. | reverse complement strand
CGCCCCGGTTGGGGAAATCGCCGCCGGGCGGGGTTCAAGTCCGACAGGCTGCTAGGAAAACTTTCAATGTCATATGCGCGCATCATTGCCCTGACGTCGCTTGCGATGATTGCTTTTGCAGGTAATTCGCTGCTCTGCCGGGTCGCTCTCAAACATACCAGCATCGATGCAGCCAGCTTCACTACAATTCGATTGATCTCCGGTGCAGTGATGCTTTGGCTAGTCGTGCTAATGAAGCGCGGCACATATGCCAGCGGGGGCAGTTGGCTGTCGGCATTTGCATTGTTTGCCTATGCCGCCGGATTTTCTTTTGCCTATGTGAGCCTGCCCGCAGCAACCGGTGCGCTGCTGCTCTTTGGTGCTGTCCAGGCGACGATGATTGGCTATGGCGTTTGGGCGGGAGAACGGCTGCTGAAACTGCAGCTCGTCGGTCTTGTACTCGCTCTCGGAGGACTGGTTGGTCTATTGTTGCCGGGGCTCTCGGCACCGCCACTGTATGGTTCTGTATTGATGTTGGGCGCCGGGGTTGCATGGGGTATCTATTCCTTGCGCGGGAAAAGCGCGGGTGATCCCACCGGGGTAACGGCGGGGAATTTTCTGCGCGCCTCACCAGTCGCAGTAGCATTGAGCATAATAATGTTGAACGGTTCATCGCTAGATGCTGCTGGATTCTGGTACGCGGTTTCGTCGGGCGCGCTAGCTTCCGGAGTAGGTTACGCCATTTGGTACACGGTATTGCCTGCGTTGAAAGCCACCAATGCTGCGACGGTGCAACTCAGTGTTCCGATCATTGCGGCCTTCGGTGGCATCGTTATTTTGGGTGAGCCCATTACCCCGCGCTTAGTATTGGCGTCCGTAGCTATTCTCGGCGGAATCGCGCTGGTAATTCTGGAGAAACAACATACTAACGGCGCCCAACAAATCGCTCCAGCGGACCGCGCCCGTAAGCAGGCGGTCCGCTGAACTCAAACGTTAGCTGTTTAGGGAGAGTACATGCAATCCATCATGTGGGACGACTTCACTAAAGTTGAGATTCGCGTTGGGTGCATCGTAGATGCGTCGATTTTTGCTGAGGCCAAAAAGCCCGCCTACGTGCTGCATGTGGATTTTGGGGAAGAACTGGGTATCAAGAAATCTAGCGCACAGATCACCGACTTGTACCAGCCAGAAGATCTTATTGGAAAACTTGTTGTGGCCGTTGTTAATTTTCCCAAGAAACAAATTGGGCCGCTGATGTCGGAATGTCTAGTGACTGGTTTTCACAATGAGCGGGGCGAGGTTGCGCTCTGTGTGCCGGATCATCCAGTTCCACTAGGCACGAGGCTTCTATGAGCACAGCTAACATTGTAGTCAAGCGGGACGCGCCAAAAGCGGCGCGTCCCTCAACTTTACGTTAGGCCCAAGGAAGCAGTGCCCATGCAAAGAAATGCCTTGCTAGCAGCCGGATTGACATCCTTGATGTGGGGACTCACGGGAATCTTTGTGCGCCTGCTACCTTCTCTCCCACCGTTGACGGTCACTGCGGGGCGGCTCTTGGTGGCGCTGGTGGTTGTTCTGCCTATTCTTGGGCTATTCCGAAGCAGTCGCCAGAGTTTTAAATCAGCACTGGAGCGCCCCATCGCTCATGTTCTCGCCTTGCTATTAGCAGGATATTACTTGTTGGCAACCGCGGCTTTTCAAATGGCACCGGTGGCGGAAGTGGCGCTTTTGCTGAGTACCCCACCACTTTTTGTACTATCTTTCCGCCGAATTCGGGGTGATATCCCCAACCACACTGAAATTGGTGGCGCCCTGCTGGCGGTCGCCGGAATGGGCTTGATTCTGGTTCCCAGAATGTCCTTCGCTGGAGATAGTCCAATTCACCATCTCATGGGGAACATTCTTGCAGTGTGCGCTGCGGGGTTGGCCGCGCTCTACGCTTATACCTACCGGATTCTGCATGAGCGCAGTGTCGCACCGGAGATAATAGGCGTCTCCTTGCTGACATTTACCTCGGGGAGCGTCATTCTGGTGCTAATGGCTAGTTTGGCACCGACGCCTTCCGGGTTAGATACGTTGAATGGTCATGCCCTGCTGGTATTTCTCGGTCTGGGTGTGCTTTCCACGGCCATTCCATCAATAGGTTTCGCGCTTGCATCAAAGCGTTTGCCTGCGGTTGTTACGGCGACGATTTCACTTTTCATTCCTTTGTTCGCAGGACTATTCGCCTTCTTGATACTCGGGGAAAAGCTTTCACCTATGTTCATTCCGGGTGGGGTCCTTGTCTTGGGGGGAATCGTCATGATTCTTCGTCAAGACCAAGGTAAAACGAATGATTGATCGCGCACAGGCCTAACATCGCGTTCGAGAGGGAAGCTAAAGCGCGCCCCTTATGTTGTTTCGGGCAATATTATTGAGTTTGGCACCGTGAAAAATCAAATTCAGTTCCAATAGTCAGTCCATTGGAACGATGGCTGAAAATTTTGCGTGGCATTCCTTGCACGATAGGGTTCTCCCACTCCATGCACGTGGGTTCACAGGCTGAAGGAAATACACAGTGAATTCGATCATCCATAGCCGCCGGGAGCCGATTAGCGGATAGCGGGCCATGTTATGTCTACCTGAAAGCCTGAATGCCTGGGGCGCGCCCACCTTCAAGGACGTGCTCAAACGGGAAGTCGAACAACTGGATGAGCAACACCTGCCGTTGCAACAGGGTTTGACGGCGAGCAGCCATGTCTCTGATCAGCCCATTCAGGTGATGATACTCAGCGTGGCGGAGGAACCCGCACGCATCAGAGCCCGGGCAGGGATTTTTTATATGGGCGTGATTGCCGGCTGCAATTGCGCGGATGACCCCTCGCCCATCGACAGGCATAACGAATATTGCGTGGTTCAGATTGACATCGACAGAGCGACCGCTGAAGCATCCGTGAGTCTGCTAATCGATTGATCGGGGAAATTCCAGCCCGTGTTGTCAGGGTAAAAGCAGGCAGAACACTGCGCCCGCATCATTGTGCAATCGCAGTTCACCGGTGCGGCCCGAACACCCCATGCGGGGGGAATTATCCAGGCAGGGGACGGCTGATTTCCAGCGCTTCCCCAAATGGCTGGCTGGGGTACTGAAACGCCACCGGGCCATCGGGCATGGCATCGACAAACTGCCGGACAAACGGGTCGGTCGAATCGGCCAGTTCGGCTGCATTGCCTTCAGCCACCACGACACCGCCATGGATGAAATAGACATAATCGGCGACCTTGAGCGATTCCGAGACGTCGTACGTCACCACAATCGAGGTCAGTCCGAGCGCATCATTGAGGCGCCGGATCAAGCTGGCGATGGTATTAAGCGAGATGGGGTCAAGCCCGGCAAAAGGCTCGTCGTACATGATCAGCATGGGATCGAGCGCAATCGCCCGAGCCAGTGCAACGCGCCGTTCCATGCCGCCCGACAGCTCGCTGGTGCGCATTGCATGTGCCCCGCGCAACCCCACGGCGTGGAGTTTCATCAAGACCAGGTCATGAATGACTTCTTCAGGCAGGTCGGTGTGCTCGCGCATCGGATAGGCAATATTTTCGAACACCGACAGGTCGCTGAACAAGCCGCTGACCTGAAACATCATGCCCATCTTGCGGCGGATGGCGTAAAGACCGGCGTTGTTCAGTTCATGCACCACTTTCCCAGCAAAGCTCACGCTGCCTTGAGACGGCTTGAGTTGCCCCCCCAGATGACGCAACAGGGTGGTCTTGCCGCACCCGCTCACACCCAGTATGGCCACCACCTTGCCACGCGGAATGCTGAGATTGATGCCTTTGAGTACTGAATTGTCCTCATACGAAAAATGCAGGTCGCTGACTTCGATGAGGTTTTGGGCGGGCAGGGTCATGTCATTATTGGGTATCGACAAGAATCATCAGACCTGTATCAATCGGGCTAAACAGCCGACAACAAGGCCCCGGGCGCTTCCAGCGCAGCCTTGACTGCAACCAGAAACTGCACCGCATCGCGACCATCGATCAGGCGATGGTCGTAGGTGAGGGCCAGATACATCATGGGGCGGATCACCACCTGGCCATTCTCGGCGATGGGACGCTCCTGAATGGTGTGCATGCCGAGGATGGCGGACTGCGGCGGATTGAGTATGGGCGTGGACAGCAGCGAGCCGAACACGCCGCCATTGGTAATGGAAAAGGTGCCGCCCGACAGATCATCGAGCGTGAGCCTGGCGTCTCGCGCACGCAGTGCGAAATCCGCAATGCCCGCTTCGATGTCTGCAGACGATAAAAGCTGTGCGCGTCGCAGAATCGGTACCACCAGTCCGCGCGGACTGGAAATGGCGATGCCCATATCGACGTCGGCCGGCCAGACGATGTCGGTGCCCTCTATGGATGCGTTGACAATCGGGAACTGCTCCAGCGCCAGACACACCGCACGCACGAAGAACGACATGTAGCCCAGCTTGACGCCATGCCTGATCTCGAACTCGCCCTTGAAACGTTGACGCAGGTCAATGACAGCCGCCATGTTCACCTCGTTGAAGGTGGTGAGCATGGCCGCGGTGTGCTGCGCGGCGACCAGACGTTCGGCCACGCGGCTCCGCAGGCGCGACATCGGTTCGCGACGGACTTCGCCCGGCGCGGCCGCAGGTGCAATACGCTGGGGTAGCGGTACGCTCGGCGCGGGAGGCGGCGCTACAGCTTGCGCTTTAACCGCAACGGTGGCGACGGTTTTTTCTCCAGCCACGGGCGGGGCCACAGGCTGTTCCGTGCGGGTTGGCTGCTTCGAAACCGTCGTCGCAGCCTGCTCATCCGTCTCGATCACCGCCACCACTTCATCGGCCTTGACGACGGCCCCTTCGGTCTGGCGCAACTCGATCAGCACACCGGATGCGGGCGACGGGATTTCCAGAATCACCTTGTCGGTTTCCAGATCCACCAGGGTTTCGTCGCGCGCGACCTGATCGCCAATCTGTTTGCGCCAGGGCAGTAGCGTGCCGCTTGAAACAGAATCGGACAAGGCAGGGACACGCACATCAATCTTCATACGGGGTCTCCAGAGCATCTTTCAGCAGGGCTTCGAGCTCATCCCGGTGGCGCGAAACATAGCCCGAGGCTGGCGCGGCGGCGGCAGGCCGGCCGGCATAGTGAAAGCGGTGTCCGCCCGGGGCACAGTGATTGAGGTGATGCAGGGTCTGGAACCATGCACCCTGGTTCATCGGTTCATCCTGCGCCCAGACAAACGTTTCGGCTTGCGGGTAAGCGTTCAGAACCGCACGAAACGCCTGTTCAGGAAAGGGATAGAGCTGTTCTATCCGGACCAAGGCAACGTCTCCCAGGCCGAGCGTTTCGCGTTGCGCCTCAAGGTCGAACCACACCCGCCCGCTACACGCCACAACCCGCCTGGCATGTCGCGGTTCGCGCATATCGTCAATGACCGGCATGAAAGCCCCGCTGGACAGGTCGTCGAGGGTTGAGGTCGAGGCCGGATGTCGCAACAGTGCCTTGGGGCTCATGATCACAAGCGGTTTTCTGACCGGCCGTACGATTTGCCGTCGCAACAAATGGAACATCTGGGAGGGCAAGGTGGGCACGCAAACCTGGATGTTGTCCTGTGCGCACAGCTGCAGAAAGCGTTCGAGGCGGGCAGAGGAATGTTCCGGCCCCTGCCCTTCCAATGCATGCGGCAACAGCAGGGTCATGCCGCACATCCGCCCCCATTTGGCTTCGCCGCTGCTGATGAACTGATCGATGACGACCTGCGCACCGTTGGCAAAGTCGCCAAACTGCGCCTCCCACACCACCAGCGTTTCCGGATCGGCCGTGGCATAACCGTATTCGAATGCCAGAACCGCCACTTCTGAAAGCAGCGAATCAATGATGGCGAAATCGCCCTGCCGATCATGGATATGCTCCAGCGGAATATACACACCGCTTTGCCTGCGCTCGCGCTTCTGATCGTGCCACACGGCATGGCGATGAAAGAAGGTGCCGCGTGCCGAGTCCTGTCCCGACACCCGCACGTTGATTCCCTTGTCGAGCAGGCTGGCATAGGCCAGGTGCTCGGCGTATCCCCAGTCCACCCGCAGTTCGCCCGCGCGCATTTTACGGCGGTCATCCAGAACTTTCTGCACCCGCGAATGCAGTTCTATGTCCTGTTGCAGCGTGGTGATTTGCTCGCCGAGGTAATCAAGCCGTTGCGCGGGCACCGCAGTCGCCACTTCGGCATCGGCGTGGTTGTACTTGAAACTGTCCCAATTGGTGCCGTACGTTTGCTTGAAGTCGGACAGCGCGGGGGAACTCAATAACTCGCCGTGTTCCAGCTTCTCGCGACACAGGTCAACCATGTCGTCCGCCTGAAGCTGCGTCAGCACGCCTTCGTCCACCAGCCGCTGCGCGTACAGGACGCGCGTACTCGGATGCGACTGGATACGCCGATACATCATGGGTTGCGTGGCAAGCGGTTCGTCCTGTTCGTTGTGACCATGGCGGCGATAGCACACCAGGTCGATAAAGACATTCTTGTGGAAGGTATAGCGGAAATCGACCGCCGTCTGCACCGCAAAGGCCACCGCCTCGGGATCGTCTCCGTTCACATGCAGCACCGGCGCCTCGACCATTTTTGCGACATCGGTGCAATACAGCGTCGAACGCACATCGCGCGGGTCCGACGTGGTGAAACCAATCTGGTTGTTGATGACGATATGGATGGCGCCGCCATTGCGAAAGCCCCGCGTCTGCGACATGTTGAGGCTTTCCATCACCACGCCCTGCCCCGACAGC
>JADMKH010000062.1 GCA_018780025.1 Thiobacillus sp. | reverse complement strand
TCCTTCAGCGTGTTGCCGGCCGACATGCCGTTGCTGACGTAGAGGTTGCCGATGAGGTTGACCGGGAAATACGCCGTCACACCATCGCGCAGGCGCTGATAGGGAATCGCGCATATGCCGCGCGCGGCGTTGCCGGAGTTGAGGTCGATCAACTGGTCGGCGCGCACGCTGCTGTCCGGGTTGTACAGCGCATGCAATTCAGGCGTGAGCAGGTCATCTGGCCAGTCTTCGCCCTCAGGTGTCACCCAGCGCTCTTCAGGATGGTGGACGTAAGCCCGGTTGGCAATCGTTTCACCCAGATAAAAGTGAGTCCAGAAATAGTTGGTCGACAGGCGTTCGAAATACTCGCCCAGCGCGCTCGCCCGCGCGGCCAGTTCCGTGGCGCCCTTGCCGTTGGTGAACAAAAGCGGGCAGTCGCGGTCGCGAATGTGCACCGACCAGACACCTTCCACCGGATTGAGCCAGGAGCGTTCTTCGATGTGAAAACCCAGGGCTTCGAGTTTTGATTGCAGGGTGGCGATCGAGGCTTCGAGCGAAGCATCCTTGCCGGGAATGAAGTGTTCGGTGGCGTGCATGGGGGCTCAATTGATGCAATAACCAGACAGGATAAACGATGCGTCAAGTGCGGCGTAAAATGAATGCCATTGATTTTGTTACCCTTGTGGCTTTAAACCGTTTGATTTACTCATGCTGATTCGACCCCCTTTGCTCGTGTTGCTGTCCTGCCTGGCGTGTTCCGGGCCGGTGGCGGCCGCCACACAGACGTTTGGTCTGGGCGGCGGGCAGGCCGCGCGGGCTGCCCGCTCGCAGGGCGAGTGGGTGCGGCAGGCGCAGGCGCTGGAAAAGCGTGGGGACTGGTCGGGGCTGTTGGCATGGGGACGGGACTGGTCGCTGGTCGAGGCGAAGAATCCGCTGCCCTGGTTTGTTCA
The DNA here is from genome assembly GCA_018780025.1 of Thiobacillus sp. Lineage (GTDB taxonomy): Bacteria > Pseudomonadota > Gammaproteobacteria > Burkholderiales > Thiobacillaceae > Thiobacillus. Next base: position 5,878 of record JADMKH010000062.1, on the reverse strand, counting down.
GGGCAGCGCGTTAAGTGAATTGGGACGGCTTGCCGAAGCGATTGCCGCGTATCAGCAGAATGTGCGCCTTGCCCCCGGCGATGTGTTTGCCCGCAACAACCTGGGCAATGCCTTGCGCGACAGCGGGCGTCCGCGCGAGGCAATGCAGGCGTACCGCGCGGCGGTGGAAATTAGCCCCGACTACGTTCAGGGCTGGCACAACCTGGGGCTGACGTTTTATCTGACGCGCGGCCAGGCCGGCGTGGCGCAGGCGCTGCAAAAACTGCAGGCCACCGATCCGGCGCTGGCCGATGTCTGGCGCAAGCTGGCGATTGACTATTCGATTACGCGCGACGAGCGGGTGGCGCGCGAAGCGGTGCGGGTGTTGCGCGGTTTGAGCGACGCCGAACGCGCGCGCATGTTCGGCATTTTGTTTGCCGAGCGTTAAGTTTTCACCCTGAAGTCTGTTCGAACTCCGCCACCACCTGCCGCAGCCGGCTGGCTTCCTGTTCCGGCCGCATCAGGCCGCGCCGGCTGCGGGCATGGCTGACCAGGTCGGCATAGAACGCCGGGTCGCTTTCGGCCTTTGACATCAGCCTGGCCAATTGGCGCTCGTCGCCCACCGGGAAATAACCCGGGTAATCCTCACCCAGCATGCCGATGTTGCCGGGCATGTGCGAAGCCAGCACCGGCACATCGGCCGCCAGCGCTTCGCAGATCACATTGGCGCCGCCTTCCATCACTGAACTGATCACCAGCAGCTGCGCGCGCGACAGGCGCTGCAGCACGGTTTTGTGCGGCACGTCACCGGCCCAGATCCAGCGCGGCAGCTTGTTTTGCGCCATTTCGGCCGTGTCGGCCATTTCTTCGCTCAGCGCGCCCCCCAGATGGGTGACCCGTATGTGCGAATACTCGGGTAGATAGGCGGTCGCCAGCGCGACCCGGAACGGGTCTTTTTCGGTGCGCAGGTGGCCAATCGCCAGCACCTCGAAGGTGTGGGCGGGGGACGGCAGACGCGCGCTATCCGGAGCGGACTGGTAAATCACCCGGGTCTTGGGGACGAGATGCGCGGCCAGCTCGTCGGGGCCGCGCTCCTGCAGCACGATGATGCGGTGCGCCCATTCCAGAGACTGTTGCGCGTCGGCATCTTCGTGAATGTCGCGATAGAGGTCGGTGCCGGTTAGCGTGAGCACCAGCGGGCGGCTCGGAAACTTTTCGGCAAAGGTGCGAATCGAGGCATAGCTGCGTCGCGCATGCAGCGCCAGCATCAGGTCGGCCGGGCGGCCATCCCATTCCACCTGCACCCGAACCGTGTGTCCGGCCTCGCGCAGAAAGTGCGCCCAGCGCGCGGCGGTGTGCCAGTTGCCGTTGCGATGTTGGCGACCGTAGGGCGTGATGAGGGCGATGCGCATAGTGTGAGTGTAGCCTGCCGGGGTGATTCAGGGATAATCGGCCCATGAGTGAAACGTCTATTACCTCGCGTGACAACCCCATCTTCAAGCGCCTGAAAAAGCTCGCCGAGTCTGCCCGTGCGCGGCGCGAAGCGCAGATGACCCTGCTCGATGGCGAGCATGTGCTGGCGGCCTATCTTGATGCGGGCGGGCAACCGCATACGTTGGTGCGTGCAGCTTCGTTCGATGCAGGCCAGTTTGAACAATGGACCGCGCGCTGTCCGGGTGTCAGGGCGATTGCGCTGCCGGACGCCTTGTTTGATGAACTCACCCCGGTTTCAAGCCCCACCGGGTTGCTGGGTGAGGCGGCCTGGCTGTTTCCTGCGTCACCCAAAAACACGCCGCTGGTTCTCGTGCTGGAAGACATCCAGGATCCCGGCAACCTTGGGTCCATGTTGCGCACAGGGGCAGCAGCAGGCGCGACGCTGGCAGTATTGTCCAAAGGCTGTCACGACCCGTGGTCGCCCAAGGCCTTGCGCGGCGGGCAGGGCGCGCAGTTTGTGTTGCCGATAGCGCGCGACGTGGATGTGGTGGAGTGGTGTGCCCGGTTTGAAGGACAGAGTCTGGCGCTTGCGCTGGCGGAAGATCGCAGTGTTTTTTCCAGCGATCTGACCGGTCCGCTGGCTTTCATCGTGGGTAATGAAGGCGCTGGCCTCTCGGCCGGCGCGCGGGCCGCAGCGACATCAACGGTTCAAATCCCCATGCCGGGAAAAATGGAATCCCTGAATGCTTCGGCAGCCTTGGCGATTGCCCTGTTCGAGGCCGTGCGGCAGCGTTTGGCCTGAACCGCAGGCTTTACTGCGGGATCAAATGGGTTTTTGTATGGCCCGCTCACCGGTACGCCGGTCCAGCCTGGTTTCCAGCCGGTTGGCCTTGGCAAACTCCATGATGTGGTTATAGGTGGCGCGATCGGTGGTTTCCAGCCAGGTCGCCACCAACAGGCACAATTCGCCATCGACCACGTTGGGCTGAACGCCTTGCGAGTAACGTAAGCGTGGGTCGGCCAGAAAACTGGCCAGGATTGACGCCAGGCTCTCAATCCAGACCGCTGGCTGGAATGTTTCGTTGTTTTCCATCATGTCGGTAACAGCTTGGGTTTCATCGGACATGCGTCCTGCTCCTGTGTTGCGGAATGTACTTCTGTAGATTCGGCAGATTCCGACAAATCTGAAGCGCGGGTGTGTCGATGCGCGTTGGATGACTGTCGCTTGGGTTGAACTTGGTGCGCGAGGTTGAAGGCGGGTAGCCAGTCGCGGCTCAGCAAGGTGGCGAGTTGCGCCGCAGGAACCGGCTGGCTGATGAAATAGCCCTGCACGATCTGGCAACCCAGCTTGCGCAGGCATTCAAGCTGCGCCTGGGTTTCAATGCCTTCGGCGACATTCTTGAGTTTCAGATCTTGACTCAGGGAGAGAATGGAGCGGATGAGTGCCTCGTTGACCGGGTCGTGCTGAACATCCTTGACGAAGTAGCGATCGATCTTGAGCACGTCGAGCGGGAAACGTTTCAGATGCGCCAACGATGAATAGCCGGTGCCGAAATCGTCGACGGAAACGGTAATGCCCAGTGCCTTCAATTCGTGGACCCGCTTGACCGCAGCGTCCATGCTTTCCATGAAAATGCCTTCGGTCAGTTCGAGCTGGAGCGCGTGCGGCGGCAGGCCGGATTGCGCCAGCGCGGTTTGCACGCTTGCGATCAGTCCTTCGTGCCAGAATTCCTTGCTGGACAAATTGACGGCGACCTCAAGATGGCTGAAGCCGGCAGCATGCCAGCGGACTGTCTGATGACAGGCTGTTTCGAGCAACTGGCGCCCCACGCTGACGATTTGCCCGGTTTCTTCCAGCATTTCAAGAAAAACGGCTGGGCTGAGCAGGCCTTTGTTAGGGTGATTCCAGCGTACCAGCGCTTCAACCGCATGTGTTCGGCCGGTGTCCAGATCGACCTGGGGCTGGTAGTGAAGAATGAACTCGTTCCGCCCCAGCGCATAGTGGAGATCGGTCTCCAGCTGCAGCCTTTCCTCGGCCATGGCATTCATTGCGGGATCGTACAACTGGAAGCGGTTGCGACCGCTGCTTTTGGCGTGGTACATCGCGGTGTCGGCATACTTGAGCAGATCCCCGGAATCGTCGCCATCATGGGGATAGACGCTGATGCCGATGCTGCAACTGCAGAACAGCTCGCGCTCGGCGATCTGGTAAGGCGCGGCCACGGCAGCCAGCATCTTCTCGACGACTTGCAGGATGTGTTTGATCTCGGCAATGTCGCCGACCACCACGACAAATTCATCGCCGCCCAATCTGGCCACGATGTCTTCTGCGCGTGTGGCTGCGCGCAGACGTTGGGCTACCTCGCAAATAAGCTGGTCGCCGCTGGCATGGCCGAGGGTGTCGTTGACCCGCTTGAAGCGGTCCAGGTCGATGAACATCACGCCAACCAGGGTTGCGTGTCGTTCGGCACGAATCAGCGATTGCTCCAGACGGTCCATGAACAGCATGCGGTTGGGCAGGCCGGTCAGGGTGTCCTCGGTAGACAGGCGCTCCCGCGCGCGACCGGCGCGGCTGGCATATAGAAAGACGAAAGCAGCAACGAGAAACCCGATCAGCAGCGCGGTCCCGGACAACAGAAACAACCACTTGCGTGCCATTTCATGGTCATCACGTGCCCTGCTGCTGGCTTCCAATGCAACCTTCTGCGCTTCGGCGTCGAGCTGCGAGAGGGCCGCAATAACCTGGTTCTGCTTCGGGATGGCTTGCGTGCGAATCAAATCCTCCGCTGCTTCGATGAAATCGGCATTGATCAGGTCGATGACTTGCAACTGGAGCGGCTGGGAAGCATTGGTCAGCTGGCCCTGCAGGGCTAACAGTTCTTGCTCCCTGATGCTCAGGGGCAGGCCCCGAAGCTCTTGCCGTGCCATGCCGAATGCCGAGCCATTCTTGCTGAACTGGATCAATAAATTGTCACGCTCGACCGAGTCCGGCGTTTTGGAGAGCATCAGGATGAAAATTGTCCGCTCGCGCGCGCTGACCATCATGGTTTTGGTGAGGGTCTGCTTACGCATATGGACATCGACAACCTGGTTGAGCTTGTCTGTGGCGACTTCCAGTTGCTGCAAGCCGATGGCAGTGACAAATATCAGCAGCAGCAATTGCGTGACAAAGCCCGCCAGCAGGGCGAACTTCCAGGCCGAAGGACGTACGATGCGTCTCATGGCAGGATTTGGGTTATTGCCTGGAGCCGCTTGCAGCATGAGATCTCAGGCCAGCCCGTCGCCATACTGCAGAAATGACGGCTGCTTGTATGTAAAACCCGTCGGCGCGGGCAGGCTGTTCATGGAAACACGGTGCATTGATTTTGCCTGCGTATCTTGTTGAGTATCCCTAAGACATATATCGGCACCAGGCCCAAAAAAATGAGCGTGAAAGTGGGGGTTGGGTAGGTAAGAATTGACCAGACTAAACATTTTTCAGGCGGGAACGCGCCGCAGGCCGCGCTGGATGGTCCTTGGGGGTCGGGAAGTCGCCGGATTAAACCCGCAGGCGTGCGGCGATCTCCTCCACCGACATGCGGGTCGTGTCGATGACAGGAAGATTATGGTGTTTGAACAGCCATTCGGCGGCAGCGAGTTCGGCGCGGCATTGTTCCTGGCTGGCGTAGCGGCTATCGGGATAGCGCATCTGGCGGATGGCGGCGAGGCGTTCTGCTGATAGGGTCAGGGCGCGCAGCCGGGGTAGGTGGGCCAGCAGGATCTCGGGCAGGGTGGAATGCGCCAGGTCTTCCGGGGTGAGCGGGTAGTTGGCGGCACGCAGACCGTATTGCAGGGCGAGATAGAGCGCAGTGGGGGTTTTGCCGACGCGCGAGACGCCCACCAGGATCAAGTCGGCCTGATTGAGCCGCTGCGGCTCGAGGCCATCGTCCAGTGCCAGACTGAAGTTCACCGCCTCCATGCGCGATTCGTAGTTGTGGGTCATGCTGTGGGTCTGACCGCCATGGGGCGTGGCCGATTGCCCAAGCGCAGACTCCACGGCCGGGATGATCAGCTCAAACAGGTCGAACAACACGACGCCGTTTTCCCGCAGGGTGGCGCGCAGGGCCGGGTCGGTCACCGACGTGAATGCCAGCGCGTCGGGGGTGGCGGCGATCCGCGCGGCAGCGGCTTGCGCTTTCTCGGGGCTGTCAATAAAGGGCAGCACAATCAGGCTAAACTCAAAGGCAGGAAACTGCGACAACACGCTCCTTGCCATTGCTTCGACAGTGAGGCCGGTGTGGTCGGACAAGCAGTATGCAACGCGATTTTTCATGGAGAGCAATGATGACGGCATCGGTTGACTATATCGTTCCCCTGGATGCGCTGTCGATGGCGGACGTACCGCGTGTGGGCGGCAAGAACGCGTCGCTGGGCGAAATGATAGGCAATCTGGCCAGTGCCGGGGTCAAGGTGCCGGGCGGTTTTG
>JADMKH010000297.1 GCA_018780025.1 Thiobacillus sp. | reverse complement strand
GGAATTTCATTTGCATGACGATGTGGCGTGTCTCTCCCAGGTTGATTTTTTATTCCCTGCCTGGGGTTATTTTTACTCCGGGTTCAGGATTGCAACAACCCGGCCCCGGCTTTCATGAGCACCCGCGCGCTTTATAAAACCTCGACTAAAATTCGAGTATGCGCCCGTACGATGCCATCCTCTCTGCCCCGATGTGTCCGCTCGGTGTCTGCTTCAGCGGCGACACGCTGACGCGGCTGGATTTCCTGCCTGTCAGCGCGACGCTTTGCGCATCCAATCCTGATGCGCGTGTGCGCCTGCTGGCCCGTGAGCTGGACGCTTACTGGGACACCCCCACCCATACATTCGATTTAGCGTTTGCCGCGCAAGGCACACCGTTCCAGCTACGGGTGTGGAATGCGCTGAGCAGCATCCCCATTGGGCACCCCACGACGTATGGCGCATTGGCGAAGCGACTCGGCACGGCGGCGCGCGCGGTGGGCCAGGCGTGTGGAGGCAATCCATTGCCGATTCTTATCCCCTGCCACCGCGTGGTGGCAGCGAATGGACTCGGTGGCTTCATGCACGCCGCGACGGGTGCGCCACTGGACGTCAAAACCTGGCTGCTGAATCATGAAAAAAGGGCGCAAGCCCCATCATGAACGGGACACTGGTTGACCGCTTTTGCGACCATCTGTGGCTGGAAGACGGGCTGGCGAAATTAACGCTGGCGGCCTATCGGAACGACCTCACCCACTTTGGGGAATGGCTGGAAAAAGAACGGAAGCACATCCTGAATGCCGCCGTATCGGGGGATATTGAGGCGTATCTGGCATGGCGCTTTAGCCAGCACGCGCAGCCGCGAAGTGCAGCGCGCTATACCTCTACACTCAAGCGATTTTATCGTTACCTCCTGCGCGAAAACCTGATCGCCGTCGACCCCACGCTCAATCTCGACAGCCCCAAGCTGCCGCGTTCGCTGCCCAAGACGCTGACCGAGGAAGACGTCGAACGCCTGCTCGACAATGCCGACACCAACACCCCGCTGGGATTGCGCGACCGTGCGATGCTGGAAACCCTGTACGCGACGGGCTTGCGGGTATCGGAACTGGTGGGTCTGAAGCTGACCGCGGTCAATGTGAACGACGGCGTGCTGCGCGTGACCGGTAAAGGGAACAAGGATCGGCTGGTGCCGCTGGGTGAAGAATCAGTGCAGTGGATCAAGCGCTATCTGACAGATTCGCGCCCGCAGCTGCTGGACAGGCAGCTCTCCGATGAAGTGTTCGTCACCACCCGTGGCGCTGGCATGACGCGGCAAGCATTCTGGTATTTGATCAAACGCCACGCCCTCGCTGCCGGCATCACGCGTCCGCTGTCTCCCCATACGCTCCGCCACGCCTTTGCCACGCATCTGCTCAACCACGGTGCAGACTTGCGGGTGGTGCAGATGCTGCTCGGCCACAGCGACATTTCCACCACGCAGATTTACACCCATGTGGCGCGCGAACGCATGAAGCACTTGCATGCGCAACACCACCCGCGCGGTTGAATCACACCCGCGTGCTGGGTTTGGCCAGGTAAAACCACTCCTGCCCAACCTGCGCTTTGGGGTTGGGAAACACGATATATCCCGCACTGTCAGCCACCACAGGGGCGCCGTCGTGGCGCGTACCAATCAGCTCGCCCTGGCTCACGGGGTCGAAGCTGGACCAGGCACGGGCAAACTGATCGTCGGCATGCGCGCGGTCAATCACCTCGTACAGTCGTAATGCTTCGGTCTGCGTCATCGTTTCCGGTCGGGATGCGGGTGATAACTGCAGATGCGCCAAGGTGTTGAGTATGGCGCGGTAGGCCACATCGGGAGCGGCCGGATCATCGTGCTGGCCGCATTCAAGCGTGAGTGCGATCCCGCCCTGCGCGCGCATGAATTCGGTGGTGCCCACGCCGTAACTGACATTGGCCTCGCGCGCCGAGACGCCAGCCGCCAGACGCCGCGCCACTCCGGTGGCATACGTATCCAGCCAGCCGTCGACGAAGCGATGCACGCCGAGCCTGAGCGCCAGCGCTGTTTCCTCAGCGGAGTGTGAAAACGGCTCCAAGGTGCCGCGATTGTCTTGCGGCCCCAGCATGACAAACGGCTGACCTGCAGTGTGGAATGAATGCAGGTCGAGCAGCGCATCGTGCTGCGCCAGTAACGGACACAACCAGTTGGCAATACGGTCTTCGAACTCGACCGGATCGTCGGTCGGAACCAGGTTGCGATTGAGGTTGCGGTCCCCCATTCGCTGCTGGCGCAAATAGGCCAGCGGATTGGTGATGGGAACAAAGGTGACGCTGCCCGCAACAAGGGCAAGCTGCCCGGATTCGATTTCGCTGATCACGCGACGAATTGCCCGGGTGCCGCACGTTTCGTTGCCATGCACCGCACCCAGCACGATCAGGCGAGCGCCCGCTGCCATCCCGCTGAACGAGACCGATTGAAAATGCAGGGATTCGAGTTCACTCATGTATGCAAAGCCTTGAATAACAACGACACGCTCGACACCAGCAACAATAATCCGACCAGCCGCGTCATCTGCGCCTGGCTCAGACCCACATGCACGCGCCCACCCAGATAAAGCGCACCCAGCACCAGCGGCAGCGCGGCGAAATACGCGATCCACACATTGGCGGTCATCAGCAGTCCGGCAACCAGAAAGCTGGCAATCCGCATGACTCCCTCGGTAAAAAACAGCGCCGAAAAAGTTGCGCGCAGATCGCTTTTATCGCGAATGCGGTGGGTCAGATAAATCACATACGGCGGCCCGCCAGTGCCAAACAATGCGCCCACCATGCCGCCGGTGAACGAAGCCGGAACCGCCCAGGCGCGCGAAGCCAGCTTGTCGCCATGAATATAGAACAGACTGCGCAGCGCGAAGATGAAGACAAACGCGGCCAGCGCAATCAGCATGGGTTCGGGCGGCAGACTAACCAGCAGACTGGTGCCCAGTATCACGCCGACTATGCCGAACGGTATCAGCACCGCGACCTCGCCCCATTTCACCCGCTTGAAGTTGAAGCCGCCAATCACGATCGACGCGGTGAAGTCCAGCAGCAGGATCAAGGGCACGACAAACTTCAGCGGCAGGAACAGCGCCAGCAAAGGCACCGAAATCAGCCCCGAGCCAAAGCCGGTGATGCCGCGTATGAAATACGCCGCCAGCAGAATGGCCGCCGCGATAGCCACCTGGCCGGCGGCGATCTGTTCAAACATCACGTGCGGGCGCCGCGTTCGATGGTGATTCCCAGCTCCTTGATGCCCGGCACGATGGCAAACTTGGTCACCGACACTTTCACCCACGGCGAGCCGAACTCATCGCGCACGATGGCCGCAACATGTTCAGCCACCGACTCCACCAGCGTGATCGGCTGCGGCGCGTTGTGCAGGTAATCCTTCACCCGCATGGCCACCGCACCATAGTCGATGGTGTCAGCCACATCATCCGTCCCCCCCGCCTTGCTGTTTGGCAAGCCGATTTCGAGATCGAGCCGCACCGGCTGCGGGACTTTGCGTTCCCACTCGTACACGCCGATAATCAGGTTCAGACGAAAGTCTCTTAAAAATAAAATGTCCATTGCTTTACTATTCGCCGCGCCGCTTGCAACGGGCTCAAACCAAACGCGCCATTTTACTGACTTATGATCACACTGTTGTTTATTGCTGTTGCCTATCTGATTGGCTCGCTGTCGTTTGCCGTGATTGTCAGCCGTGCCATGCACCTGCCCGACCCGCGCAGTTTTGGCTCCGGCAACCCTGGCGCGACCAACGTACTGCGCTCCGGACGCAAGACCGCCGCCGCGTTGACGCTGCTGGGCGATGCTCTCAAGGGCTGGGTGGCCGTGGTGCTGGCACGCTGGCTGGCGCCGCAATTCGGTCTGGCTGACGACATTGTGCTGTTGTGTGCGCTGGCCGTATTTATCGGCCATCTGTATCCGCTCCTCTTCAGCTTCAAAGGCGGCAAAGGCGTCGCCACGGCACTTGGCGTGCTGGTAGGCCTCAATCCCTGGATCGGTCTGGCGTGTCTACTCACCTGGTTGCTGATCGCCGGGGTGTTTCGCATCTCCTCGCTCGCTGCACTGACCACTGCCCTGCTCGCCCCGGTTTACACGGTATTCCTGATGGGTTGGGGGTATACCAGTCAAACCGTGCTGGTGATCACCTTGCTGCTGGTCTATCGTCACAAGAGCAATCTCGTGAACCTGATGTCGGGCCAGGAAGGGCGCATCGACAAGCGAACCTAAACAAGCCATGTTCGAAAAAACCATCGGTCACGCCAAGGACAGCCTCGCCGAGGTCTCGCGCGAAGCAATTGACCGCGCAGGCGAGCGGCTATCAGGTGTGGTGAAAGAAGGCGTCTCGCAAGCCGGCACCGAACTGAAAGACGTCATCTGGGAAGCCAGCCAGGAAATCGACGCCAAGCTCGACAAGATTTCCGACGAACTACACGCCCAGCGACAGTTCACCAAGGACGATGTACGCGAACTGGTCGACTATGCCGGCGAAAAACTCGGCACACTGATGGACGAACGCATCGTCCGCGCCAAGACTGAAATTTCCTCCCTGGTGCAGGAAAAAGTCGAATACTTCAAACACGAGATCGACAGTTTTTTCATCGAGCGCCAGCGCGACCTCGCGCGTGAGCGGCGGCGGCTCTTCATCAACGTCGCCATCGCCATTCTGGCGTCGCTGTCGCTGGGATTTGTGTCCTGGCTGTATCACCAGTATCTCGGCGGCGGTCTCGATGTGTTCGCCATCTTTCGCATCGTGTTTGCCTCGCTGGCGGGCGGCTATGCGGCCTATCTGGCAGTCAGACTTTTACGCCGCTGGCTATCGATGTCGGAGCACAAGAAGGACACGCTGTTTCTGGTCAGCCGCTATTGGGGCGTGTTGCGACCGGTGAGCATTTTCGGCACCCTGGTCCTGGTGTGCCTGATGGCCGTGCTGGTGGGTTTCCTGCTGTTCCCGGATCAGATCGCACACCTGACCGGCAGCGAAAAATGGCTCAGGAACCTGCGTGAAGCCTATCCCCTGATTCGGTAGTGACGCCCTGCAATCCGTCGATTAAACGGCTTCGAGCGTGGCCAGCGCCCAGCGCGGTTTGACCGCAAAGCTCAAATCCGGCTGCGCCGGCGCCCCGGACGATTTCGAGGCCAGTCGCTGCGCGCCCGCATAAGCAATCATGGCGCCGTTGTCGGTGCAAAATTCCATGCGCGGATAAAACACCGTGATGCCGCGCTTGTCGGCTTCGCCCGTCAGCTGCGCACGCAAGTGGGTGTTAGCGCCCACTCCGCCGGCAACAACCATTCGGGTTGCGCCGCTTTGCTTGCAGGCCGCCAGGCTCTTGCACACCAGCACCTCCACCGCCGCCACCTGAAACGCCGCGGCTATATCCGCCGCGTGATCCAGACCTTCCTTGCGCACCAGCGTCAGCACGGCCGTCTTGAGGCCGCTGAAACTGAAATCGAAATCGCCCGAATTCAGCATCGGACGCGGCAAATTGAAGCGCGTAGCGTCACCGCTTGCCGCCAGTTTCGACAGCGCCGGCCCCCCCGGATAGCCCAGGCCCAACAACTGCGCGGTCTTGTCGAACGCTTCGCCGGCCGCGTCGTCCAGCGTTTCGCCGAGCAAGTCATAGCGGCCCACGCCGGAAACCAGCATCAATTGGGTATGGCCGCCCGACACCAGCAAGGCGACAAACGGAAATTCGGGGGGGGTATCGGAAATCAGCGGCGACAGCATGTGGCCTTCGAGGTGATGCACCCCAACCGCGGGAATATTGAGCGAATACGCCAGCGCGCGCGCCATGCCCGCCCCCACCAGCAAAGCGCCGGCGAGCCCCGGGCCCTGCGTAAAAGCGATGCCATCGAGGTCAGCCAGTGTGCGCCCACTCTCGGCAAACACCTGACGGGTCAACGGCAGCAAACGCCGGATGTGGTCGCGCGACGCCAGTTCCGGCACCACGCCGCCATATTCGTTGTGCATGGCGATCTGCGAATACAAGGCGTCCGCCAGCAGGCCCTGCGCGCTGTCATACAGAGCGACGCCGGTTTCATCGCAGGAAGATTCAACGCCAAGTACCAACATTAGGAAGGGGATTACAGGGGGACTGGAATAAAGCTCGCGAACTTGCTATTATTCTCGTTTTTCCCGTTTCCCGGAAGCCACCTTCACATGCCTCACGTCAAAGTCAAAGAAAACGAGCCGTTCGATGTTGCCCTGCGTCGCTTCAAGCGTTCCATCGAAAAAGTGGGGCTCCTGACCGAACTGCGCGCCCGCGAGTTCTACGAAAAGCCCACCGCCGAGCGCAAGCGCAAGCTCGCAGCAGCGGTCAAGCGTCAAAGCAAGCGTCTGCGCGGTCAGCAACTCCCCCCCAAGATGTATTGATTCTGCGTTCACGCAGAATCACCCGCTCGAAAACAGCCATAAAACATGTCGCTCAAATTGCGCGTTACCGAGGACATGAAAACGGCTATGCGCGCCAGGGACACGGCGCGCCTCGGCACAATTCGTCTGCTCCTGGCTGCCATCAAGCAGCGTGAAGTAGACGAACGGATCGAACTGGACGACGCCGCGGTCAGCAGCATCGTCGAAAAACTCATCAAGCAGCGCAAGGATTCAATCAGCCAGTTCCAGGCGGCCGGCCGCGATGACCTGGTGGCGGTCGAACAGGCTGAGCTCGTTGTATTGCAAGCCTATCTCCCCGAGCAACTGTCCGCCGCCGAAGTCGAAGCCGCCGTGGTCGCTGCCATTGCCGAATCCGGCGCGGCCAGCGCAAAGGACATGGGCAAGGTCATGGGGCTGCTCAAACCCCGCCTCGCCGGCCGCGCCG